>JAGNZI010000081.1 GCA_017984495.1 Flavobacterium sp. | reverse complement strand
GTAAAATCAACATCTTTAGGAATTACACGATTTTCATCAAACACAGTAAAATGTCCCTTGGTAATAGTAGCTTGTTTAGCAGTCAATAAAAAATGTTTCCCTGTCGAAGTAGTGTCTTCTCCAAAGGCATTAACAAAAACATCTAAATTAGTAAGCTTTTCTTTTTTGTAAGTTTTAAGATGGAAAACTAAGCCGTCCAAATGCAAATCACTAAAAATCAAATCCCCATCGAGAAGTTTTTTACCATCCGAAATGGTAGTTTTGATTCGATTGCTAAAAATCAACGTATCTTGATGGTGATCCCGAATTAGTACTTTTTTAAATTTAACACTGCCAAAGGGAGATATGGCTACTTGTTCAACAGTTATATTAGTACCAAAATCGTTATTAAGTGTTGTAGTGACGTACTGTGCAATTCGAGTTTGCACCACTGGTAAACTTAATGTAATACCAAGCAAAAGCAAAAAGAGAACCAACCCAATTAGCGTAAGTGATACTATTTTTTTGACGTTTTTGATACTAATGTCGATTAAGTTGTTTTTAATTCTATTTTACTTTTCTAAAGAATAGGCTTTAAATAAAAATTCTTTAATTTTGGCAACGCTGAAAATAGATACAGCACGCCAAATATAATTTAAAATTCGCGCTTTTTTATGCAAAATTCCGAGGTTTTTATTCTTGCTATCGAAAGTTCCTGCGACGACACAGCTGCAGCGGTTTTACACAACAATAAAGTAGTGTCTAACATTGTTGCTAATCAATTGATTCACAATCAATACGGCGGCGTTGTTCCAGAATTAGCCTCGAGAGCGCACCAACAAAATATAGTTCCGGTAATTGATGCTGCACTGCGAAAAGCAAATATACAAAAAGAACAGCTCTCTGCAATTGCATTTACCCAAGGTCCTGGCTTAATGGGCTCTTTACTTGTTGGTAGTTCTTTTGCTAAATCATTGGCTCTAGCATTACAAATTCCTTTGATTGCAGTAAATCATATGCATGCGCATATACTAGCTCATTTTATTGACGAAGAAGGTTTTGATAAACCTGAATTTCCATTTTTAGCATTAACTATTAGCGGCGGTCATACCCAGATTGTTCGAGTTGATGGTTTCTTTAACATGACTATTATTGGAGAAACTACAGACGATGCTGTTGGTGAAGCATTTGACAAAAGTGCCAAAATACTCGGACTTCCTTATCCTGGCGGACCTTTGGTAGACAAATATGCACAATTAGGAAACCCAAAAGCTTTTGCATTTACCAAACCTAAAGTACCCGGATTGGATTTTAGTTTTTCAGGATTGAAAACTGCTATTTTATATTTTATACAAAAAAACAAACTAGAGAATCCGAATTTTATCGAAGAAAATAGAGACGATATTTGCGCTTCCATTCAACATACAATTATTGAAATTTTAATGGACAAATTGAAATTGGCAGTAAAAGAGACAGGTATTACTCAAATAGCTATTGGCGGAGGTGTCTCAGCTAATTCGGGAATTCGAAATACACTAAAAGAAGCCGAGAAAAAATACGGTTGGACAACATTTATTCCTAAATTTGAATACACTACAGATAATGCAGCTATGATAGGAATCGTAGGATATCAAAAATATTTACACCAACAATTTGAAGACTCTTCAGTAGTTTCAAAAGCACGAATCCAATTCTAAAACTATGCAGTTATTTTACAATACCACCATAAACGAGTCAACTGAAAGCTTAATTTTTGACAAAGAAGAAAGCAAGCATATTATTAAAGTATTACGTAAAAAAGATGGGGATATATTATTTGTAACTAATGGTTTAGGGTATTTATTTAAAACGGAAATTATTTTAGCATCCGATGCTAAATGTACGGTTCAAATTGTTTCTTTTGAAAAAGCGCCAGAACCCAAAATACAGTTGCATTTAGCCGTAGCACCTACTAAAATGAATGACCGTTACGAGTGGTTTTTAGAAAAAGCAACCGAAATTGGCATTCAAGAAATCACCCCAATTATTTGTGATCGTTCCGAAAGAAAAGTAATCAACACCGACCGTTTTGAAAAAATCATTCTTTCTGCCATGAAACAGTCTAACGCTTTATTTTTGCCAAAACTAAATCCTGCGATTTCGTTTAAAGATTTTGTAAAGCAAAAAAAGGAAGGCATACAACTTATCGCACATTGTGAAGAAACGGATAAAAAGTCCCTAAAATCGGTAATTCGTGCCAATGAAAATGCCACCATTTTGATCGGTCCTGAGGGTGATTTTTCAGATAAGGAAATTACATTAGCTATCGAGAACAATTACCTGCCAGTTACTTTAGGAAATACCCGACTGCGAACTGAAACCGCTGCTGTAGTAGCCTGTCACAGTGTTGTTTTTCTAAACGAAAACTCCTAACTTGATGAAGCAAAAACTAGTCTTGCTCTTTGTAGTACTTGCGATGAATTGTTTTTCGCAAGAAATTGCTCTGGTAAAATACCGTGGTGGAGGTGATTGGTATGCTAATCCAACTTCTTTACCCAATCTAATTCGTTTTTGTAATTCAACTATCCAAACTACAATCAAGGGCAAGCCAGCTATTGTTGAACCCAACAGTCCTAATATATTCAGCTATCCTTACCTTCACCTTACTGGTCACGGAAATGTAGTTTTCAATACCGATGAAGAAATAAATATAAGGAACTATTTAAATTCAGGTGGGTTTCTTCACATAGATGATAATTATGGTATGAACGAATACATCAGAAAAGCCATCAAAAAATTGTTTCCAGCTGAAGATTTAATTGAAATCCCTTCAACTCATCCTATTTTTCAAAAACCTTTTTCTTTTCCAAATGGATTGCCTAAAATTCACGAACACGATAATAAGCGGCCTCAGGCTTTGGGAATTTTTGTAAAAAATAGATTGATTTTGTTGTACACCTACGAATGCGATTTAGGTGATGGATGGGAAGATGCCGAAGTCAACAACGACCCTATAGAAGTGCGCCAGAAAGCACTTAAAATGGGAGCTAATATTATATATTACATTTTCAATAATTAATGCAACTTACCCACGAAAATACTCGCTTTGTAAAAAGAAAATTTCCTGTCACAATTGTTTGCGATCGTATTTATTTTCAGCAAAACATTGGTTCTTTATTCCGAATTGGCGAAGCCTTTGGCATTGAAAAAATAATTTTCATCGGTAAAGAAATTCCGCTCACTCCCAGAAAAATAAACAAAACATCCCGAAGCACTCATTTACAGATTCCGCATTTTATTATCGAAGAAACAAATGACGCTATTGCTTTATTGTTGAAAGACCAATATGAAATTATAGCTCTAGAAATAACAAGTACAAGCGTTCCAATTCAAAAAATTACTACACCTAAAGACCAAAAAATTGCTTTGCTCATAGGTAATGAAATTGATGGCGTAAGTGAAGCATTATTAGCAATTGCTAACCAAACTACTCATATAACAATGTACGGAAATAATAGTAGTATGAATGTGGTTCAGGCCACAAGTATTGCATTGTATGAAATTAGCAATCGACTGAATGAAATCTAAAAAGTCAATTGCTTCTTTTGAAAGTTTTCCTATCTTTAT
>JAGNZI010000044.1 GCA_017984495.1 Flavobacterium sp. | reverse complement strand
TGAAATATTTGGCACAAGATTTTGATCTGATGCCCTTTATTACTGTGGGAGAAAACGTGGGGAAGTATTTGTCAAATTTTTTTCCAGAAGAAAAGCAACAGCGCATAGACGAACTTTTGGAGTTGGTAGACATGGTCGATTACAAAGACGTAAAAGCTAAATTTTTGAGTGGTGGGCAAATGCAACGGGTAGCTTTGGCTCGCGTATTGGCACAAGAACCAGAGGTATTGTTGCTCGATGAACCCTTTAGTCATATTGATAATTTTCGAAAAAATGCATTGCGAAGAAAAATTGTAGCCTATTTAAAAGCTAAAAATATTACTACCCTTATTGCTACGCACGACAGCAATGATGTATTGTCTTTTTCGGATCAAGTACTGGTTTTAAAAGAGGGAAAAATTATCGAGAAGACTACACCGAAGCAATTATTCGATAATCCTGAAAATAAGTATGTAGCGTCTCTTTTTGGCGACGTTAATGAAATCATGCTGGACGGGAAAATACAATTAGTGTATCCACATCAATTGCAGGTCGAAGCAACCGCAACGTTGCGGGTTACCATACAACAAAGTTATTATAAGGGTAGTCATTACTTACATGAATGCCACTATCAAAATAGCATGCTATATTTTGAAGACAACAACGAATATGAAAAAGGGAAGGAATTAGGTTTAGCCGTAAAAAAATAAAAGTATGTATCATTCAAAAATAACAGGATTGGGGTATTATGTACCCGAGAACATAGTAACAAATAATGATTTGTCCAAACGAATGGACACTAACGACGAATGGATTCAAGAGCGAACAGGAATCCAAGAGCGACGTCATGTAATTCGAGGAGAAGATACCACTACATCTATGGGGGTAAAAGCTGCAGCGATTGCCATCGAGCGTTCGGGTGTTTCCAAAGAAGCTATTGATTTTGTCATTTTTGCAACGTTGAGTCCCGACTATTATTTTCCAGGTCCGGGTGTCTTAGTACAACGCGATTTGGGCCTACGCACAGTGGGTGCTTTGGACGTTCGAAATCAATGTTCGGGTTTTGTATATGCTATTTCGATTGCCGATCAGTACATCAAAACCGGAATGTATCAAAATGTTTTGGTGATTGGTTCCGAATTGCATTCAACCGGTTTGGACATGACCACTCGTGGCAGGGGTGTTTCCGTAATTTTTGGTGATGGAGCTGGAGCTGCCGTACTTTCAAGGGAAGAAGACGTTTCTAAAGGAATTTTGTCGACCCATTTGCACTCAGAAGGGCAACATGCCGAAGAATTGGCATTGATTGCTCCCGGAATGGGGAAACGTTGGGTAACCGATATCATAGCGGATAACGATCCAAATGATGAAAGTTATTTCCCATACATGAACGGACAATTCGTTTTTAAAAATGCGGTGGTTCGTTTTAGTGAAGTCATTAACGAAGGTTTACAGGCGAATAATTTGCAGGTTTCCGACATCAATCTTTTGGTGCCTCATCAAGCCAATTTGAGAATTTCTCAATTCATCCAACAGAAGTTCCGATTAACCGACGATCAGGTTTTCAATAACATTCAAAAGTATGGCAATACCACCGCTGCTTCAATTCCAATTGCGTTGACAGAAGCTTGGGAACAAGGTAAAATAAAATCGGGCGATGTAGTGGTTTTGGCTGCTTTTGGTTCCGGATTTACTTGGGGAAGTGTGATTATCAGATGGTAATTTTTAGAGAATAGAACAAAGAAAATAGAATATAGATAAAAAGCGTTCTGAAAAATTCAGAACGCTTTTTTACTTTTGCCTAATGCCTAATGCCTAATGCCTAATAGCTAAATTAGAACATTCCACCACCGCCTTGCGTTTCGTTGGCATCTCTTTGTTTTCTTGCCAAAGCCCTGTTTTTTCCACCGCCAAAAATATAATTGAATCCAACATAAAACGTTTGACTTTCCCAATAAAAAGCGCCTAATTGTCGGTAAGGGATATTTCCATCAAATGCAAATCGCATGTTTTCAAACACGTCGTTATAGCGAAGGGTTAGCGTTCCTTTGCCTTTTAATACATTGTAGGTAGCACCAAAATCCATTTTGTACATGGCTTTACGCTCATACTGCAATCCTTTGTCGCGTCCTCTGTACATACCAAACAATTGAAAACGTAAATCTTTTGTAGCGGTGAAACTATTGTTAATTCTAGTATTGAAAGTAGTTACATCTACTGCTGCATTTTCAAGCATATTGGTGGAAGCATTTTGAATGGTACCTTTTGCCGTTTTAAAGTAGATATCAGCACTTGCATTAACAGACCACCATTTGAAGAATTTTAAATTCGCCGAAGATTCAATTCCGTAAGCATTGTTGTTGTCAAAATTATCATACGATAAGATATTCCGATTGATATTGTTGGGATCGTTAGATACTGTTCTCGAAATTTCATCAGAAATACTTCTATAAAATACACCACTGGTAATTGAACCTAATTTGGTGTTTCTGGTGTAATTTACTTCAAATGAATTGGTAAATTGTGGTGCCAACTCAGGATTACCTCTTGATTCCATTAAGGGGGTCGTCCATTCTCTGATAGGGCTTATTTGTCCAATACTTGGGCGATCTACACGTCTTGAATAATTGAAGTTAAAGGAATTATTCTCATTTGCCGTATACGTAAAAAAGGCCGATGGATATGCTGTAATTAATTTGTCCGATATTTTTTGGCGATCAGTAAACGTAGGATTGGTTTCACGTAAAGCAAAGTTGGCGTCTAATTCAAAATATTCTAAACGCACACCCAATTGGCCGTTCCATTTTCCAATTTGCTTGCTGATGTTGGTATAAGCAGAATGTATATTTCGACCAAACCCAAAAGAATTGTCGGCGCTTGTAAATTGAGGATTGATATCATTAAATCCATTTCCCGAATTTTGAATTCTGGTTTCCACGCCCATTTCTAATTTCGTACTTTCCGAAATAGGATTCACATAATCGGCGTTAAACTGAAAATAATCGGTTTTTCCCTTTACTAAATTGGTGCGATCATTGGTTTGAGTGGGATTAAAAACAGTTTCATTATACTGGGTGTCTTCGTCGTTTACCGTATGCGAGTAATTGAATTGCAGTTCTAAATTTTCGTCTTTTTTGTCAAAATCATGTTTGAAAACGACATCGTAAGTTTGGTTGGTATTGCTGCTTGAACTCCCAAAAAGTTGTGTGGTGTTTCGATTGGTCAACGCGTCATAAACTACTGTAGTTAATCCGGTTCCTGAACCCGCTGTAAAACTTTGATTGGTATAAGCCGATAAGGTATTTTTATCGTTGATGTAAAAATCCATACCCAGTTTGACCAAATGCGAACTGTTTTTATTTTTGAATTTAAAATCTTGTCTGTTTTCTTGTCCCGGTCTTTCGCTTTCTACAAATCCGTTGTTGGCATTTATACCATGATTGAAACCATAGTTGGTGTAAAAGTTTACTTTTCCTACACGGTAATTAAGGTTCAAAGCCGAATTGGTTTTGGGTGTGATGCCAAAGGTGACTCCGGTGTTGATAGAACCGTTGAATCCGACTTGCGAATTTTTATGCAAAATAATATTGATGATTCCACTCATCCCTTCTGGGTTGTATTTGGCAGAAGGATTGGTAATTAACTCTATTTGTTTGATGGAAGCCGAGGGAATTTGTTGCAATAATTGTTCGATGGAAACATTAGATGGTTTACCGTCTACCAAAACACGAACGTTACTGTTTCCGCGCATGCTAATTTCTTTGGTTTGGGGATCAATACTCACGGTAGGAATGTTGTTCATGATTTCAGAGGCAGTAGTACCCGAGGCAATCAAATCTTTTCCAATATTAATTACTTTACGGTCAATTTTTTGCACCATGGTGGAACGATCAGAAACTACTTGCACTTCTTTAAGTTCGGTTACATCTTCTTGAATGGCAATGACACCCAGATTGTATTGTGCGTCTTTTGTTAAATCAACAGAATTTGTGAGGGTTAAGTAACCAATAAATTGAATTTCAACGGTATATTTTTTTTCGGCAAGCGCTGTAATTGAAAAACTTCCGTCGTCTTTTGTAACCCCGCCGGTTACAATTTTATTGTTATCTTTTACTACAATGTTAACGTAGGGCAAGGCTTGTTTCGAATTTTTATCAATAACTTTTCCTTTGATGCTCCCCGAATTTTGAGCAAATCCGTAATATAGGCTTAAAAATAGGCAGGTAATAACTAATTTGAATTTCATATAAATGGGGTGTTGTAATGATTAATGGTAGCTAGTAGACAACAAATCGGACGTATTGTTACATTTATTTTAACTTTTTATTTTTTTCAGATAAAAAACTAAGGGCTATTCATAAATCAGTAATTACTATTTATTACATTTGCGCGTTATTAAAAACAGGTACAAATGACATTACATCACACTTTAACGACTCACATCCAAAAAGCGGTTCAGGAATTGTTCGATATTTCTATCGATACCTTTGAATTTCAGGCTACTAGGAAAGATTTTGAAGGTGATATTACCGTGGTGGTTTTTCCCTTGGTAAAAATGGTCAAAGGCAATCCGGTTGCGATAGGTACTCAAATTGGAGACTACCTTATTTCTAATGCTGCTGAGGTCGCAAAATATAATGTGGTGGGCGGTTTTTTAAATTTGGTCATATCGGATGCGTATTACGTTACTAGTTTCAATTCTATAAAAGACAATGATACTTTCGGATTTGTGATGCCAAATGAAAACGAGAAGGCAGTTATGGTAGAATATTCTTCTCCCAACACAAACAAGCCGCTGCATTTAGGTCACATTCGAAATAATTTATTAGGGTATTCGGTTGCTGAAATATTAAAAGCTTCCGGAAAAAAAGTATATAAAACACAAATCATCAACGACCGTGGTATTCACATTTGCAAATCGATGTTGGCTTGGCAAAAATTTGGTAAAGGGCAAACTCCCGAATCGACTGGACTGAAAGGCGATAAGTTGGTGGGGAATTTTTATGTAGCCTTTGACAAACAATACAAACAAGAGATTTCTGAATTAATTGCAAACGGATATACTGAAGACGAAGCAAAAAAACAAGCACCTTCCATTTTAGAAGCGCAACAAATGTTATTGGATTGGGAACAAGGAAAACCCGAAGTAATTGCACTTTGGAAAACCATGAACCAATGGGTCTATGATGGATTTGAGCAAACCTATAAAAATTTAGGGGTTAATTTTGATAGTTATTATTATGAATCCAATACCTATTTGTTAGGAAAGGAAGTGGTGCAATTTGGATTGGAGAAAGGGATTTTCGAAAAGGATCCCGACGGTTCGGTTTGGATTGATTTAACAGCAGACGGTTTGGACCGTAAAATTGTACTTAGATCTGATGGAACGGCAGTATACATGACCCAAGATATTGGTACGGCCATACAACGTGTTAAAGATTTTTCTGATGTTGGTGGCATGGTGTATACCGTTGGAAACGAACAAGATTACCATTTCAAAGTGTTGTTTTTGATTTTGAAAAAGTTAGGCTTTGATTGGGCTGATAGTTTGTATCATTTGTCGTATGGAATGGTTGAATTGCCTTCTGGGAAAATGAAATCTAGAGAAGGAACTGTGGTAGATGCAGATGATTTAATGGCTGAAATGACAACCACTGCGCAACAAATTTCAGAAGAATTAGGAAAATTAGAAGGCTACTCGTCTACAGAAAGAGCCGTTTTGTTTCAAACCATTGGTTTGGGTGCATTGAAATATTATATGTTGAAGGTTGATCCTAAAAAGCAAATGATGTTTAACCCCGAAGAATCGGTAGATTTTGCCGGAAATACAGGGCCATTCATTCAATATACCTATGCCCGCATTCAATCCATTTTACGTAAAGCCAATTTTGCTTTTGAAAATGTTGTGGCATCGGTTGCCATTGAGATGCACGAAAAAGAAAAAGAATTGATCAAACAAATCCTATTATTTCCTGAGGTAATTCAAAATGCAGCGGCACATCATAGTCCGGCTTTAGTGGCGAATTACACCTATGAATTAGTAAAAGAATTCAATTCATTCTACCAACAGGTTTCTATTTTAGGCGAAGAAAATCACGATAAAAAAGTATTTCGAGTACAATTGTCAAAATCAGTTGGAAACACGATAAAAAACGCATTTATGTTATTGGGAATTCACGTTCCGGAACGCATGTAAATGGAGTAGGGAGTTAGGAGTTTAGAGTAGGGAGTTAGGATTTTGGAATTTCTAATTTGGATAATTGGCATTCCGACGAAAGAGTAATCTTTTACAAAGTAGGCACCTATTTGAACAAAGCGAAAACAAGGGTTCTTAAACTTGAACTTGGCCATGGATTTTGGAATTTAAAAAATTGGAATTTTAGTAATGAACACATCAAAATATTTTATTCAGGCATTATTGGTAGTGGTTTTTTCCACGCTTTCCTTTATGGTGTTTAAAGAATTTTTACCTAAGAAAATTTTCCCGGATAGTACGGCTACTTCTAAAAATAGAGTAGTGGATAGTTTATTGCTAGAAGCCATCGCTAAAGATGGAAGTATTAAAGAAAAAGATACCTTATCAAATAAAATTATTGATTATAAAGTGGTAGACGGTATCCAATTTCCAAAAGAAACTTTTGAAGCGTATAAAGGAAATCAATATTTGGTTTCTTTTTTCGAAAAATTATACCAATTAGAAACGACAAAACAGGGTAATGTTCGCATTGCTTATTTTGGAGATTCCATGACCGATGGTGATCTCATTGTAAAAGACTTTCGAACGTATTTGCAAGAGCGTTTTGGAGGAAAAGGGGTTGGTTTTGTGAATATTACTTCTGAATCGGCCAGTTCAAGAAGCTCTATCACTCATGAGTTTTCCGGGAATTGGAACGCACAATCCTTTTTAAAAGTTAAAACACCATCTCGAGCATTTGGTGTAAACGGCCACGTGTTTTTTGCTAATGACACGTCCAATGTTACCTGGGTAAAATTTAGAGCAACCCAAACAAAATTTGCGACCGAATTACCGAGACCTACGTTGTTTTATGGAAGCGCCAAGAATTATTCGGGACGGGTTTTTTGTGGTGCAAACGATTCTATTGGAAGAAAATTAATGCCTTCAACAATTTTAAACACCCTAACTTTAGCGGAAGGAAATCTGAAAAATTTAAAAGTAAACTTTTCTAATGCTGATTCCATCCCTTTTTACGGAATTAATTTTGATGATGGAAAAGGAGTGCATGTCGATAATTTTTCCAATCGTGGCAATTCGGGTTTGCCATTAGGGACATTTAATAAAGCTACAATGAATGCCTTTCATGCCAAATTGGATTATGATTTAATTGTTTTGCAATATGGAGCGAATATCCTGAATTATGGAACGCTGGATTACTCTTGGTATGAAAGACGCATGACTAAAGTGGTGGAACATCTAAAAGCATGTTTTCCAGGAGTGGCAATAGTTATTATTTCGACCGCTGATAAATCCTCTAAATACGATTTAGAAATGAAAACAGATGCAGCCGTTATTCCTTTAAATACGGCTCAAAAACGATATGCCATTAAATCAGAATCCAGTTTTGTAAATTTATTTGAATTAATGGGCGGTGAAGGTTCTATGGTAAAATGGGTAGAAACAGCACCTTCGAAAGCCAATAAAGATTATACGCATTTTAACCACAGGGGCGCAAAAGAAGTGGCCAATATTGTATTTAGCCAACTAAATCAAGGGTACGAATTGTACAAAAATTTAAGAAAAAAACGCAAACCAGTGCTTTCTACTCAGAAAGATAAAACCAATTGGCAAGAAAATTAAATGGATGAAGCATAATTTTATCTTTTTACTCTTTTTTCTAACATCTTTTGGTTTTGCACAAGAGGTGGATTCCACATTAGTGGTCATAGATTCTACGGTCGTAGATTCGGTCGAACTCAAATTTGATAAAAACAGCCTTCAAAACACCCGTGCGCTCGTTGCACTGTATGAACGTTTGTATCAATTGGAACAAACGAAATCTGGTAAGGTAAATGTGGTTCATATTGGCGACTCTCACATACAAGCTGATTTATTTACCGCGCAAATGCGAAACAAAATGCAAGCGGTGTTTGGTAATGCCGGTTTTGGCTTTACGTTTCCCTATAGTGTGGCCAAAACCAATAATAGTGCCCCCATTCGATTTTCGGCTACGGGTAATTTTCAGAGTGTTCGAAACCTTTATGCCGATGTAGTAAGACCTGTGGGATTGAGTGGAATCGCTTTAGAACCTTCTTCGGC
The DNA here is from genome assembly GCA_017984495.1 of Flavobacterium sp. Classification (GTDB taxonomy): domain Bacteria; phylum Bacteroidota; class Bacteroidia; order Flavobacteriales; family Flavobacteriaceae; genus Flavobacterium. The sequence continues at coordinate 3,627 of JAGNZI010000044.1, read as the reverse complement.
TGAATTTTCAATTCAAATGGAAGTAAAAGATACACAATACCATTTTACTCATTTACAAATAATTACACCACAAAATACCCCTTCATTTGCCGTTTCGTTGGCCCAAAAAAATACTATAATTACAACAAAAGTACCCAAACGGGTAACCCATAAAATTAAGCCAGGTGAAGTTTTAGGAGGTATTGCCGATACGTATAACGTTTCCTTGAAAGCGTTAAAAAAAGCAAACGGACTAAAAAGTGATTTGATTCGGGACGGGAAAATATTGACCATTCCTATTGGGAGGACCCAGCCCAAAAAGATTATAAAAACGACTTTTATACCGATCGATTTGAGCGAAACGGTGCTGTCCCATGATTATGCTTCCGAACAACCTTTGGACAAAATTACATTAATTCCCAATCCAAATTCCAACGCCTTTGCATTAAACGGTTTGATCTTGAGCAACAACGCACCCGGAATTACCTACAGTGGCATTGGTGTAAACGGGGCAAAATGTTCCGATTACAACAAGTTTCCTTTGTTTTATGAGCAATTGCCTGCTTTGCAGCCCGATTTGATCGTTATTTCTTTGGGAACGAATGAAAGTTTTGACAAACAAAGTGGCGAAACCTATTTCAGTCAATTGGACCAAATGATAGCTGCTGTAAAAGTAAAAACACCAATGGCAACTATTCTAGTAACCACACCGCCACCGTCGGTTTTACATAGAAAATACACCAATACATTTATAGCCGATTATGCGCTAAAGATTAAAGAAAATGCGCCTTCAAAAGGATATGCTGTATGGGATTTGTTTGAAGTTTTTGGAGGAAATAAGAATATTTTTAATAATGCTGCAAAAGGGTTGATGGCCCGCGATAAGGTCCATTATTCAAAAATGGGTTATGAAAAACAAGCCGACTTGTTTTTTGAAGCTTTTTTGCAATCATACGAAACATATAAATCAACAAAATAATAGTGATAGCACTTTTTACTTTTCAAAATTGGTTTACGGAAACCTTTGGTAGTCTAACAATGGAAACCGTTAGTAATTGGTTTGTATACAATCCAAAAGAGCCATTATTGTTTAACTCGGGCTTATTTTTGGGCTTGTTTATCGTGTTTTATGCCCTGTATATTTCTTTGAAAAACACGTTCTACCAGCGCTTGGTTTATGTGATTGCCTTTTCCTTATTTTTCTATTATAAATCGAGTGGTATTTACTTTTTATTGCTGGTTGCGTCTTCGGTGGTAGACTATAATTTAGGGAATTTAGTGCATCGCACCACCAGTGTATTTTATAAAAAAATGTGCTTGGCCTTTAGTGTGATTTTAAACTTGGGTTTTTTGGGGTATTTTAAATACACCAATTTTGTAATCGATACCTATAACTCGGTGTCGGGAACCCATTTTGCATTTCAAAAAATCATATTGCCGGTAGGTATTTCCTTTTATACCTTCCAGTCCATAAGTTATATCATTGAGGTTTACCGCAAAGAAATCGAACCTACAAAACACTATGTAGATTATTTGTTTTTTGTATCGTTTTTCCCGCAATTGGTTGCCGGTCCAATCGTAAGGGCAAAAGATTTTTTACCTCAAATTTATCAGAAATTAAACATCACCAAAGAAGAAGTAAACAGGGCTTTATTACTTATTATTGGTGGATTATTAAAGAAAACCGTTATTTCCGATTACATCTCCATCAATTTTGTAGACCGTGTTTTTGATGCGCCATCCAGTTATACAGCCTTTGAAAATTTGATGGCTTCCTATGGATATGCCATTCAAATATATTGCGATTTTTCGGGCTATTCTGATATGGCCATTGGGGTAGCATTGTTGCTCGGATTTAAATTGCCAACCAACTTTAGAACGCCGTATCAATCGGCTTCGATTACAGAGTTTTGGCGCCGTTGGCACATTTCATTATCGACGTGGTTGAAAGACTTTTTATACATTTCGGTGGGCGGTAATCGTCAAGGAACTTTTGCTGGATTCTTATTCCCTGCATTGTTCTTTTTTATTGCCATTTTATGGAGCATTTCGTTTATTGGAACGAGTCACCTGCCGTTATTTATTTCGGTTGGGGCTACTACTGTTTTTATTTTTACGTTTTTATTTTCTAAAGATCGGGAACGCACCCTGTTTACCAATGTAAATTTATTGACCACGATGTTATTAGGAGGTTTGTGGCACGGAGCTAGTTTACGATTTATCATTTGGGGTGCCTTACACGGTATTGCCCTTGCGGTTCATAAAATAGTATTGGAATATTTTCCTGCAAAGACGGAGAAAAAGAAAAACGTTTTTAGTGTGATTTGGACCTTTTTTGCCGTACTGTTGACTTTCCATTTTGTAACGTTTTGTTGGATTTTCTTCCGAGCAAAAGATTTTACAACAGCCATTGAAGTCATTCAAAATATCGGTAAGGTAACTTTTGATCCCAACCAATGGATGGTAATTCTTTCGGGATATAAAAATGTATGCATGTTGATGGCTATTGGTTTTATCTGGCATTTTCTGCCTGAAAAATTGGTTAATTTTATGCAAAGCATTTTCAAGGCACTTCCATTAGTTTTCAAAGCCATAGTCTTAGGATTTGTGTTTTGGGTAGTTTATGCTACTGCTTCGGCTGGCCCTCAACCGTTTATTTACTTTCAGTTCTAAGTAACATTTGATACATTCCAATACGAAGTGATACTTTACATTTGTGACAAACTAATGTACAATGAAGCAATTACTGTTTTCCAATTGGCACGCCATGCGAATCATTCGATTGGCATTTGCCGTATTCTTATTTTTTCAAGCCTATGAAACGCAAGAGTGGTTTTTGGTGGCGTTTGGTATATTCTTTTTAATTCAAGCTATTTTTAATGCTGGTTGTGGCGCAAATGGTTGTCAAATACCTAAGAAATAGCACCATGAAAAAATATATAATCGCACTATTATTGCTTGTTTTGCCAACGGCAGTTGCGCAAACTACATTTAACTATGATGTCGTTTTAACACCGGTAACGGTTTCTAGTTTGCCGGGTTTACATTCGTATGCTTTTGGACAACACAATGGCAAATGGCTCATTATTGGAGGAAGAAAAGATGGTATACATGCGCGCCAACCTTTCAATGCTTTTCCTGGAGCACAAAATAATACCGATTTATATGTGGTAGATATCGCTACACAACAAACGTGGTCGGCTTCTGTGAATACTTTGCCAACCGGACTTAAAGAGCAATTGCAATCGACCAATATGAATTTTTACCAAGACGGTGATGCCTTGTACATCATCGGTGGATATGCTTTTTCGGCAGCAGAAAATGATCACAAAACATTTAATAATTTAACTTCAGTTGATGTGCCAAATCTGATAAATGCTATTGTAGCAGGTACTCCAATAACATCTTATTTCAAGCAAATTTCAAATGATGTTTTTGCAATAACGGGTGGACAATTGGCGAAAATTGGAACTACTTTTTATTTAATTGGCGGACACCGTTTTGATGGACGTTACAATCCAATGAACAACCCAACGTTTACCCAAACGTATTCGAACGCGATTCGTAAATTTAGTATCACCAATTCAGGAACGACATTAAGTTATAGTAATTATCAAGAAATTTCTGATCCGGTTCATTTGCACCGAA
>JAGNZI010000043.1 GCA_017984495.1 Flavobacterium sp. | reverse complement strand
TAAAAATTGGAAATCCATTAGACGCTAACAATCACGTGGGACCACTTATTGATAAGGGCGCAGTGCAAGATTACTTAAACGCGATTGAAAAAGCAAAAGCAGAAGGCGGAAGAGTTATTGTAGAAGGGGGAGTTTTAGAAGGAAAAGGATACGAAAGTGGTTGTTATGTAAAACCATGTATTATTGAAGCGAAAAACGAGTTCGAAATCGTGCAACACGAAACATTCGCGCCTGTTTTATACGTAATGAAATACAGTACCATTGAAGAAGCGATTGCCATGCAAAATGCAGTGCCTCAAGGATTATCTTCTTCAATCTTTACGAACAACATGAGAGAAATGGAATTATTCCTTTCTGCTGCGGGTTCAGATTGTGGTATTGCCAACGTAAACATTGGAACTTCGGGTGCTGAAATTGGTGGTGCTTTTGGTGGTGAAAAAGAAACCGGTGGTGGCCGTGAATCGGGCTCTGATGCATGGAAAGCCTACATGAGAAGACAAACCAACACCATTAACTACGGAACAGCGTTACCGTTAGCACAAGGGATTAAGTTTGATTTTTAATGTTCTATCCTGCAAGGTTTCCAAAACCTTGTAGGATTTTATCAAACATACCTACAAGGTCAAAAAAGACCTTGCAGGAAACAAAAAACCCTGCGAAATTTAATTTTTGCAGGGTTTTTATTTTACATTGTGGGCACGGAATGCAATTCCGCGCTATCGGGTTTTGCAGGGTTTTCAAGGAGATTTGAAAAAATTAATGAATTATACCATATGATTGTTACAATTTTATTTTTAGCTGCATTGATTTTAGCTGTAATTGTAGTAATAAAAAATACTGCCTTAAAAAAAGGAAAAGATTTTTTAAGCATATATGATAATTTTTTTACATATAAATTTATAGGAATTGTTGCGCTTATAGTAATTTCTTTTATTATTTATTTGTATAAAACAAACCCATAACAAAGGTTTACACATGAACTCCGACAGCGCGGAATTGCATTCCGTGCCCACAAAAAAACCCCACAAATCAAATTTGCAGGGTTTTGTATTGTCACATTGCCACATCGGCAACTTGAAATTACTTCGTTTTCTTCACGTACTGTGTTAAAATATAAATGTTTTGGTTTTCCACTCTGCCTTCAATTAGGTTGGCGTCGTCCCAAACGAGTTTAATGTTGTGCACTGCAGCGCCTCGTTTTGCAGTAAAAGTAGCGCCTTTTACATCTAAATCTTTAATCAACACCACCGAGTCGCCATCTAGTAAGGTGACACCGTTACTGTCTTTATGTACAATTTTATTTTCGTCTTCTTCCTCACCTTCACCGGTTGCTTTTGCCAATTCTAAGGCTTCTTCGTCCAGATACATCATGTCTAACAAATCGGTATTTTTTAAACGCGCTAACATGCGCCAAGATACAATTTGAACTGGTAAATGTTCGCTCCACATACTTTCCGATAAGCCTCTCCAGTCTTTTTCGTCGGTTGTTTCTGGGTTTTCAATTTGGTCTTTCAAGTGTTTTGCTAGCAATACACTATTTTCAACCGTTCTTTCATTGGTTGGCGGCAACACATACACCACTAAGTCATGTTCTGTTCCGCTAATTTCGCAAACTGAACCACTACGGTCTTTCAGTTTTCTTTCTATTACACTCATTTTGAATGGATTTTACTTAATACAATAATTTGAAGCAAAGGTATAAATTGTAACAAGATGGCATAAAAAAAAGCAACTTTTTTAAGGAGCTGCTTTTGTATGAATATTAGGGGATTAATTTCTTCCTTTTTCATGGGGGTATAAATCGGGTAAAGCATCGCTTTGCCAAAATTCTTTAGTGTCTACATCCATAATCGTTAGTTTTCCTTTGAATGCTGCTCCGGTATCTACATTCCAAACACAAGCTTTATTAACGGGTGCAGTCTCTTCAATTTTAGTCACGGGAGTGTGGCCAATGTAAATTTCTTTGTAAAGTTTTAATCGGTTAGGATATGTCAGCCCGTCTTTTGAAAGTTCGTTGTCCATAGCCAAAACCATTTCCCATAACGTTCTATCCCAATAGAATAAAGGGGTAAAAAATTCATGAGCAACCCCTCTTAGGTTTGTAAAACCAGCATGGATAAACAATCGGTTTTCATCGTCTAAATAATAATCTTGTAACGATTGTAAAAAGTGAATGTGTTTTTCTTTTGTTGTAAAATCAATGTTTTGGTAAGCTAATGCCGAGGCTTCACCACCATGAGCAAACCACATTTTTTCATCAAAACCTTCCGGATCATTTTGCAACCATTTTAGCAACAAATCATCATGATTTCCTCTAATAAAAATACATTTTTGTTGGTGTTGAAGCGCAATTAAAAAATCTAACACCGCAGGAGATTCACTCCATCCATCGACAAAGTCCCCCAAGAAAATCAAGGTGTCATCTTTTGAGACAGTAGCGCGATCCAAAACCTGAATCAACGCTTTTAATCCGCCGTGAATATCGCCAACGACATAGGTTTTTCCTTTCATGAAGTTTATCAATAATTAATACTTTATAGGCTTCAACTTAAGGCACTTTATTGCCCATGCTTTCGGTCCAAATGGCAAACCAATCTTGCGGGTCCAGCACCAAAGATTTGGCTTTCATCAATTGTTGGATTCTACTGACATTAATTGTTCCAGCAACGGGTAAAATAGTTGCAGGATGTTGTAAAATCCAAGCCAATAAAATCAAATCGGAACCCACATGGTATTTTTCTACCAACTTAGAAAACAACAATTTCAATCGCTGTGTTTGTTCCGTGTTTTCTCTAAAAACCACTCCTAACGGATTCCATGCCATCGGTTGAATGTGGTGCAATTGCATATAATCTAAGCTGCCATCAACCATGGCTTCATGATTTGTGGCCGAAAACTGAATTTGATTGAAGGCAATTTCGGTTTTTTGGCGCAATAATTCGGTTTGCGAGGATGTAAAATTAGAGACACCAAACGAACGAATTTTACCGGTCACTTTTAATTGTTCCACCGCTTTAGCAATTTCATCGGCTTGCATTAAAGGGCTAGGGCGGTGCAAGAGCAAAACATCTAAATACTCGGTTTGAAGATTTTTCAATGAATTTTCTACCGACCAAATGATATAGTCTGATGTATATTCATAATGTTTAATTGTATTTTGTGGACGATTTTCAGACACATATTGAATCCCGCATTTTGAAATCAATTGGATTTTTTCGCGGTCAATTTTGGCATTAGCCCAAGCTTTTCCAAAACTGGCTTCGGTAGTATACCCCCCATAAATATCGGCATGATCAAAAGTAGTAATCCCGTTTTCAAAAAAAAGATGAATTAAGTGGTTCATTTCCTTAGTGTTGAGGTTTTTATCCCAAACCCCCCAATTCATTACTCCAGCAATAATAGGTGATAATTGTACAGCCATGGTCGATGTAATTTTTAAATATTTCTTAAAATTATAAAAATTGAATCATAAAAGAGGCATAAATTCCCCTTTTTTTATTGTTTTTTAACGCAATGTTAACAACGAATGAGTAAAAAAAATTACAATTTGCACCGTTAAAAATTGTTGATAATTTCAAAGTAATAAATACAACCTAAAAATGGAAGAAAATACATCGACCTTAGACATTAGAGCCATTAACGAAAAGATAGAACGTGAAAGTGCTTTTATTGACTTGCTTACCATGGAAATGAACAAAGTAATTGTAGGTCAAAAACACATGGTAGAACGATTATTGATTGGATTATTAGGTCAAGGACATATCCTATTAGAAGGGGTGCCTGGGCTAGCAAAAACCTTAGCGATTAATACGCTTTCGCAAGCTGTTCATGGTTCGTTTAGCCGCATACAGTTTACGCCCGATTTATTACCAGCAGATGTAGTGGGTACCATGATTTACAACATCAAACAAAATGATTTCACCATACGTAAAGGGCCTATTTTTGCCAATTTCGTTTTAGCCGATGAAATCAACCGTGCTCCCGCTAAAGTACAATCGGCTTTATTGGAAGCCATGCAGGAAAAGCAGGTGACTATTGGCGATGAAACCTTTAAATTGGACAAACCCTTTTTGGTAATGGCTACTCAAAATCCCGTGGACCAAGAAGGAACTTATCCGTTACCCGAAGCACAAGTAGACCGTTTCATGTTAAAAGTGGTTATTGACTATCCTAAAATGGACGATGAGCGTTTGGTGATTCGTCAAAATTTAAAAGGAGCCTTTGAAAAAGTAAACGAAGTGGTTTCTTTGGATCAAATACTAAAAGCCCAAGAAGCGGTGCGTGAAGTGTATATGGACGAGAAAATCGAAAAGTACATCTTAGACATTATTTTTGCTACACGTTATCCCGAAAAGTACAAATTAGAAAATCTAAAACCGTTGATCAGTTTTGGGGCATCGCCTCGTGGAAGTATCAACTTGGCAACAGCTGCAAAATGTTATGCATTTATCAAACGCAGAGGCTATGTTATTCCAGAAGATGTGCGTGCAGTAGTTTATGATGTATTGCGTCACAGAATCGGAATCACGTATGAAGCCGAAGCAGAGAATGTGACAACAGAAGACATCATCAGCAAAATTGTAAACGAAATCGAAGTGCCTTAATTTTTTGTTTCAAGTTTAAAGTTTCAAGTTAATATAATCTGAAACAAAAAAAACCTGAAACCTGAAACAAAATAAAAATGGATACCAAAGAAATTCTAAAAAAAGTTCGAAAAATTGAAATCAAAACCCGAAGATTGAGCGATCACATCTTTTCGGGGGAATACCACACATCGTTTAAAGGACGCGGTATGACGTTTTCGGAAGTGCGTCAATACCAATACGGAGACGATGTGCGGGCGATTGATTGGAACGTTACGGCACGTTATAACGAACCTTTTGTTAAAGTGTTTGAAGAAGAGCGTGAATTAACCATGATGTTAATTGTCGATATTTCGGGTTCGGAAAGTTTTGGTACTAAAAACCAACAAAAACGTGACATGATTACCGAAATTGCAGCCACATTGGCGTTTTCGGCCACTCAAAATAATGATAAAATTGGTTTGTTGTTGTTTTCCGATCAAATCGAATTGTATATCCCGCCCAAAAAAGGGAAATCACATGTCTTACGAATCATCCGTGAGCTCATTGAATTTGAGCCCAAAAGCAAAAAAACCGATTTGTCACACGCCTTAAAATATCTTTCGAGTGTGATGAAAAAGAAAGCAATCGTTTTTGTGATTTCCGATTTTATGGCAACATCCTACGAGCACACCTTAAAAATTGCAGCAAAACGGCATGATGTTACCGGAATTAGGGTATTTGATCAAAGAGAAGAACAACTCCCCAACATTGGAATTGTTAACCTGTTAGATGCTGAAACGGGAGAAACGTTACTGGTGGATACCCAATCAAAAACAGTGCGCCAAAATTATGAAAAGCATTACCTTGAGAACGTTTCTTACTTTAAAGATATTTTTTCAAAATGTGGCGCCGGCACCATAAGTTCCAGAGTAGATGAAAGTTATGTGACCAAATTATTAGGCTATTTTAAAGCGAGAAATTAAGAAAAATGAGAAAGACGATTTACTTACATATTGCTTTACTTTTTGGGGTTTTTGGGTTTTCCCAAAAAATCACCACTTCTATTGATTCTTCACAAATAAAGATTGGATCGCAATTTCTATTAACCATTAAAGCCTCAGTAAACGCTAAAGACAAAGTAGTTTTTCCTGAAGGGAAGTTTTTTGGAGCATTGGAAGTTTTAGAATCGTTTCCAATTGATACCGTTAAAAATAATGCACACTATGAGTTAATCAAAAAATATGGGTTAACCCAATTTGACTCTGGAAGATATGCTATCCCAAAATTATTGGTAAAAATCAATCAAAAAGCTTTTAGAACAGATTCGCTTTCTGTTTTGGTAAATAACGTAAAGGTCGATACCACCAAGCAACAAATGTATGATATCAAAAACATTATTGCCACCGAAGAAAAACCGAGTAGCGAATGGTGGAAATGGTTGGTATTATTGGGATTAATCATTGCTTCTGGTTTTGCGGCGTATTTTATCATCAAGAAAATTCAAAAAAGAGAGGATTTGGCAGAAGAATTTTTTGCATCGCCCATTGAAAAAGCCATTGCATATCTTCAAAATTTAGATAAAAAACAATTACTCCAAAAAGGAGAGGTCAAAGAATACTATTCGGAAATGACCGATATTGCCCGAACCTATATCGAAGAATCGGTTAAAGTTCCGGCTATGGAAAGCACATCGAGCGAATTGATTGCCGCGCTGAAAAAAGCAATTTCTGAAAAGAAAATGTTCATCAACAGAGACGAATTAGAACAATTTAAGGGCGTTTTGGAAAATGCCGATTTGGTTAAATTTGCCAAGTCTAAACCGTTGCAGTTTGAAATTGAAAAAGACAAAGGAATTATCGATAAATTTTTAATTATCATAGACAAAGCTTTACCAAGAAGCGAAGCCGAGGCCGAAGTACTTTTTGCCGAAGAAGTCCGTAAAAAAGAATTAAAACAACAAAAATTTAAACGAACCGTCATTGCCGTAGGCATAGCAGCATCCCTATTTGTTTTAGCGGTTTCCCTCTTTTTATACACCATTGGTTTTGACTATTTAAAAGAAAATTACCTAGGGTATTCTACAGCCGAATTGTTGGAAAAAGAATGGGTTTCTTCAGAATATGGAGAACCCGCAATTATCATAGAAACCCCTAAAGTATTGTACCGCAATAACGATGAAAAAATTCAAAATAACCTGCCTGAAAATGTAAAATCGACGAATCGATTTATGTCAGGAAGTATTGTGGATGATTTTTCAATTGTATTGATTACCACAGCATTCAAAGACACGACTCGATTAGATTTGGAAGTTGCACTGGAAAATGATTTGAAAGAATTGGAACGTTTTGGCGCAAAAAACATCATTGTAAAAACGGCCGATTTTGAAAATGCAAAAGGGTTATCGGGTAAAAAGTCTTCAGGGACTTTCACCGCTTTCAATTCGAAAACCGAAGAAGAGCAAAAGATGAGCTATGAAATTGTCGTGTTTGCTCAACCGGGTGGCGCACAAGAAATCTTCTTAATTTATAAGGAAGATGACACTCATGCCAAACAAGTAACGGAAAAGATTCAAAATTCAATCGAACTAAGAAAAGCGAAGCAATAATGGGTAAAGTAACTTTTTTAAATCCGGAATTTTTATGGCTGTTTTTACTGGTGCCCATGGCAGTTGCTTGGTTGTTTTATAAACGAAATCAACTATCGGCAACATTAACCATGCCAACGATTGCACCTTTTGTGGGACATCGCACCTTTTTAGCAAAAGTAAAACCGTTTCTACATGTATTGCGAATTTTAGCATTATGTTTTATAATTATTGCCCTGGCACGACCAAGAAGCGTTGATGTAACGTCAAAATCAAAAATGACAAAAGGTGTTGATATTGTAATGGCAATTGACGTTTCAAGCAGTATGTTGGCAAACGACTTAAAGCCCAATCGATTAGAAGCGTTGAAAAAAGTTGCTTCGACTTTTGTACAAGATCGTGTAAATGATCGTATCGGATTAGTGGTCTATGCTGGAGAAAGTTATACCCGCACACCGGTTACTTCCGACAAAGCCATTTTGTTGCAATCGTTAAAAACCATTACCTATGATGATAGTGTTTTGGCTGACGGGACGGGTATTGGTGTTGGATTGGCTACCGCAATCAATCGCATTAAAGACAGTAAAGCTAAAAGCAGAATTGTGATTTTATTGACCGACGGCGTAAACAATTCTGGAACTATTGACCCAAGAACTGCAGCAGATATTGCTAAAGAATATGGTATAAAAGTATATACTATTGGAATTGGTACAAATGGAAATGCATTATTTCCAGTAGCTAAAGATGCTAATGGTAAATTGGTATTCAAAAGAATGCCGGTAGAAATCGATCAAAAATTAATGCAGGAAATTGCAAAAACAACCGATGCAAAATATTTTAGAGCGACTTCCAACCAAAAATTACAAGCCATTTACGATGAAATTAATTCCCTAGAAACCACTGAAATTAACGAACAAAAATTTTATAATTACGATGAAAAATATAAAATGTTTGCCTTAATGGCTTTCGTTTTATTAGGAATTGAAGTACTCGCAAGAAATACTGTTTTTAGAGGAATCGTTTAGAAAAAAAATCATGTTTGAACTCGAAAGCCCAATCTATTTTTATTTGTTTGCCCTAATTCCATTAGTGGTTGCTTTTTTTCTGTTCAATTTGTTTTGGAAAAGAAAACAGCAAGCCGCTTTTGCGGATCTGGCGTTATTTCAAAAATTAAGTCCGGAACAATCGGCCTTTAAGTCGGCCTTAAAATTAGGAATCGTACTCGCTGCATTGGCCTTAGTTATTTTTGCTTTGGTCAATCCCAAAATGGGAACCAAAATGGAAACGGTGAAACGCCAAGGAATTGATATTGTATTTGCTGTTGACATTTCAAAAAGTATGTTAGCCGAAGATATTGCACCCAATCGATTGGAAAAAACAAAACAATTGGTTTCGCAAATTATCAATCAATTAGGAAATGACCGTGTGGGTATTGTGGGGTATGCCGGAAGTGCTTATCCTGTTTTACCGATGACTACAGATTATAGTATTGCTAAAATGTATTTGCAAAGTATGAATACCAATATGGTTTCTTCCCAAGGAACTGCTTTCAACGATGCCATAAAACTTTCGGTGGATTATTTTGACATCAAAGACACCAGCAAGTTAATTGTTTTAGTTTCCGATGGAGAAGATCATGGCGATGGTGCTGAAGAAGCTATTGAAATGGCCAAAGAAAAAGGGGTTCGCATAGTAACAATTGGTGTAGGAACAGAAAAAGGAGGTTTGATTCCATTGAAAGATGGCAACGGAAAGATTTCGGGGTATAAGAAAGACCAAAAGGGAGAAAACGTCATCACAAAACTATATCCTGACGTACTCAATAATATAGCAAAACAAACCAAATCGAAATACATTGTTGGCGCCAACACAAAAGAGGTGGTGGAAGAAATTAAAAAAACCTTAGAGAAAATCGAAAAATCAGAATTTGAATCCCAACAAATAGCTGATTTTGAATCCCAATACCAATGGTTTTTAGGTTTGGCCTTTCTGTTGCTTTTGACCGATATTTTCCTTTTGGAGAAAAAAACGAATTGGGTGCAGAAGTTGAATTTATTTAACGAAAAAAAACATGAATAAGATCATCTATAGTATTGTTTTATTAATCAGTGGATTTCTTTTCAGCCAGGAAAGTGATAAAAACCTGTACAACGGAAACCAATCCTTTGCGCAAAAAAATTATGCAACTGCAGAAGCTGATTTTCGTGTAATCGAATCCAAAAAATCGCCTAAAAAAGCAGTGGCGGGATACAATTTAGGCAACAGTATTTACCGTCAAAACCAGCACGGCGAAGCACAGTTTAAGTACATTCAAGCCCTTGAAACGGCCAAAACAAAAACAGAGAAACACCGCATCTATCACAATTTAGGAAACACCTTTATGATGGATAAAAATTATGAAGCGGCAGCGGATGCTTATAAAAATGCTTTGCGCAATAATCCTACGGACGAAGAAACCCGTTACAATTATGCATTGGCTAAAAAGAAGAAAAAAGAAAACCCACCCAAAGACAATAAAAAAGACAATAAAGGCGGCGGACAAGATAATAAGCCCCAACCCAAAAATAACGAAGGCAATAAAGACAAAGGAAACGACAAAAAAGATTCCGATAAAGAGCAACAAAATAACAAAGACAAACAAGGCGATAAGCAACAAGGCAAAGGCGATGGCGAGAAAAAAGAAGACAAAAACGAAACGCCAAAACCAAGTGGTGCCGACAAACAACGCATCGATAATATTTTAGACGCCGTTAATAATGCCGAAAAGAAAGTGCAAGACAAAGTAAATGCTAAAAAAGTAAAAGCACGTCCGGCCTCAAATGAAAAAGATTGGTAAATCATGAAAAAAAGTGTAGTTCTATTTTTTTTATTTCTGTATTCGTTTGTTGCCGCCCAAGTAAAATTTGAAGCAATAACCGATAGAGATGTATATGGATTAAACGAACGATTTCCCATTGCGTTCTCTATCAATAACGAAGGAGATAATTTTCAAGGGCCAAAATTTCCAGGATTCAAAGCAGAAGGACCCTTTATCAATAAAGGAAATCAAACTTCTATTACCATAATTAATGGAAAAATGACGCAAAAAAGGGAAATTACAACCCAAGTCGTTTATTATTTGACCCCCACAAAAAAAGGTACATTTACCATAGGTTCGGCAAGTATCGAATACAATGGAACGGTTTATAAAACGGTTCCCATAAAAATTACGATTTCAGATCCCATTCAAATGCCGAGCTATCCCGGCCAAAACCCAAGACAGCAGCAAAACTATAATTTTGGGGAAGGCATCCATTTGGTGGGGGAGCTATCGACCAAAACGGCTTATGTCAACGAACCCGTTACAGTGATTTATAAGTTGTATTTTCCGTATAACAGTTCGGTTTCCAACTTGCGTAATTTTCAAGCACCAAAATACCAAGATTTCTGGAGTCAATACATTGACATGAAACAATTACGTGCCGAAAAAGGAAAATATAATGGTAAAGATTACAGTGTCGTAGCCCTTCGAAAAGTAATTTTATATCCATTAGAAGCGGGGTCAAAACGTATTGAACCTTTTAAAATTGATGTAGATGCTGAGGTGCCCACCGGAAGAAGTGATTGGTTTGGACGAATGGAAATGACTACCGTTGAAAAAGCACTCACTACCGGAATCCAAACGATAACCGTAAAACCCCTTCCCGAAAAAGGAAAACCAGCCAGTTTTACAGGAGCTGTTGGTGCTTTTACGTTTAAAGTTACCCCTTCCAAAACCAAATTAAAAGCGGGTGAGTCCCTTGACTTAGAAGTCAGCGTGTCGGGTAAAGGAAATTTAAAGTTGTTTACACTTCCAAAACCGGTAGTCCCCAGTTCCATAGAAATGTATGATCCTGCACATCAAGAAAATGTGCAAACTCCAGTTACAGGGATGACGGGAAGTGTTTCTGATAAATACACCATTATTCCCCAATACAAAGGAAAATATTCGATCAAACCCATTGCGTTTTCCTATTATGATTTGAATAGCAAAACGTATGTTACGCTATCTTCTCCAGAAATTACTCTTGATGTTTTAGAGGGAGATGGGACTGTAGTTGCAAACAACACAACGAAAAACAAACAAGCGCTACTTAAAAAAGAAGTTTTCCAATACAACAAACTAACCACAGCATTTGTAGCCAAGGTTAAAAAAGATTTCTTAGGATCAAGTTTGTTTTATGGGTTATTGATTGCGCCATTGCTTTTGATTCCGGTTGTGGTATTGTTACGCAAACAAAAAGAAGCCAAAGATGCCGATGCTTTTGGCAATAGAGTAAGAAAAAACAACAGATTGGTGAAAAAATATTTGTCGGATGCCAAAAAGCAAATGGGCGATAAAGTTCCGTTTTACATGGCGATGGAAAAAGCACTTCACAATTTCTTAAAAGCCAAATTGCACATTGAAACGGTAGAAATGAGCAAAGACAATATTGTGGAGTTGCTGCAACAAAGAGAAGCTTCGGTTACCAGCATTACGCAATTTATAGCATTAATGAACGATTGTGAATTTGCACGTTATGCTCCGGCAACCGATACGGCCATGCATAATGATTTTGACAGAGCCATTGCAATAATTACCGAACTTGAAAAACAAATTTAACCACAAGGCACACCAGGAAGACGCAAGGCACACAAAAAATGAAATATGACGGAACAGGAAATTTCTAAAATAGTATTTGATTGTGCTTTACGAGTTCATAAAGTGTTAGGGCCAGGGTTGCTTGAAAGTGCATATGAGGAATGTTTGTATTATGAGTTGAAAAAATCAAATCTTAAAGTTGAAAAACAAAAACCATTACCTCTAATTTATGAAGAAGTCAAGTTAGATGTTGGCTACAGAATAGATATAATTATTGAAGATAAATTTATTGTTGAAATAAAAGCAGTTGAAGCATTAAACGAAGTTCATTTAGCACAATTGTTAACCTATTTAAAATTGACCAATTGCAAATTAGGGTTGTTAATAAATTTTAATGTCAAATTGTTAAAAAACGGAGTACAAAGAGTAATCAATGGAATTTTATAGCCAGCTTAGCGACCACGTTAGTGGCTAATTTTAGTAATAAACATAGTGAACATTGTGCCTTCTTTGTGCCCCTTGTGGTTAAAATAAAAAGATTAAATATGAAAAAATACATCCTCTTTTTCACACTAATATTTCAATTCGTCTGTGCAAACGAATCACTAGACGCTACATTTAAAAAAGCAAACGATTTATATCAAAAAGAAAAGTATTCCGAAGCGGTAACAGCTTTTGAAAGTATTGAAAATCAAGGCAACGCTTCGAGCGATTTGTATTTTAACATTGCCAATTGTTATTACA
>JAGNZI010000080.1 GCA_017984495.1 Flavobacterium sp. | reverse complement strand
TGATGGGTTCTGAAATATTTGCACGTAAATCCATTCCTGCCGAAGCTATGGTTTCATAATTGGGCAACTCGTGATTGGATTTGTTGATGATTTTAATTTGCATATTATTTTCTTCTGATGATCTTTACAATAGTTTCTTTTTCGTTTCGGTACACAAAGTACGCAAAAAACAAGATTGAGGCAATACCAAAAATATAGGTCTCTCGCAAAATAGTGATGTAGAATGATATTCCGGACAATACAACCGCCAACCCTAAATAGGTAAAAATGGCTTTAGTATCATACGGAATGGGATACTTTTTTTGTCCCATTGCATACGAAATCATCATCATGGCACCATAAGCAATGATAGTGGCTATTGCCGATCCCATATAACTGATCATGGGAATCAAAACCACGTTTAATACCAAGGTTATTAAAGCGCCTACAAGGGAAATATAAGCACCAATTCTGGTTTTATCAATTAATTTGTACCATACCGATAAATTAGTATAAATGCCTAAAAAGAAATTGGCCAATACAATCAATGGTACCACATTCATGGCGGTCCAATAGGTTTCTTTGGGGACTAAAATTAATTTTAAAATATCGGCAAAAACAATGACACCCAGACAAATGAAGGATCCAAAGATGACAAAATACTTCGTAATGGTGGCATAGGTTTGTGGTGCATTTTCGTTACTGGCATGGCTGAAGAAAAAGGGTTCGATTCCTAAGGTATAAGCCGTTCTGAACAACACCATAAACATCCCAATTTTATAACATGCCGAATAGGCTCCAATATCGGCCATATCCACATGCATCCAATCCAAAAGAATTTTATCAAAGTGTTCGTTGATGGCAAAGGCAATTCCGGCGACTAAAATCGGCAAGCCATAGCGCATCATTTTTTTCCAAAGTGCTGCATCAAACTGCCATTTTATTTTGAAATAATCGGGTAAAACGAATAGTAATGTGACCAAACTTGCCATCAATCCCGAAATAAACACATAACCAACTTGAAAATCGTTGTAATAGATGGTTTGTAGCAATAGATTATTTGAATTGGCAGCTAATTTGGGTAAAAACGCTAAGAAAAAAATGTTCAATAACAAGTATATCAACACATTAGAAATCTTGATGATGGCATACTTTATCGGTCTTTTTTCGGCTCTAATTTTAGAAAACGGGATTATCGCTAAGGCATCGAGCGCTAATATCCAAAGGGCAAAAACAACATATTCTACATTAATTTCAGACCAAAGCGCCAAGTTTTTTCTAAAAAGCAACAGTATAGCAAAAAAAGCAATCGTAGACCAAAACATCGAAATGGTCGCGGTGGATATGACCTTACTTTTGTTGGATTCTGAATTATAAAAACGGAAAAAGGCCGTTTCCATTCCGTAGGACATCAACACGTTGAAAAAAACCAAGTAGGAAAAAATAACGGAGACTTTTCCCATTTCGCTATTATCGGTTAGATAATAAACGAGGATTGGATTCAGAATAAAACTAATAATTCTGGGTAAAACGGTCGCTAAACCATAAATAGCTGTTTGTTTAAAAAGACTTTTATAAAGACCCATTCCTAATTTTTAGATAACAAATGTAATTAAAACTTTGGTTTTGCCGAAGGATATTCGAGCATTGGTTTTTCGGTAACCTGTTTAATTTTAACATTAAATTCTTTTGCCTTTTCTGAAAACAGTAAAATGGCTTCGTTTTCACCTAATGTTAACGCATTTTTAGGACTGGTGTAAATTTGAGAATCCGTGCCATCTTGTTTTTGCTGATTGCCTTCGGTTTTTATTCTTGCCACGAAATGTAGGTCATCTATTTTCTCGAAAGGAACCTCATAGCCTCTGAAAATTACTTTTTTTAATTCAATTTCTTTATGTAATGGTGTTTTTAAATCCACATAAAAGTTGATGCCGCTTCCACCACCACGCACACCTGCCACCCATGTTTCATAAGAAGCTTGAAGGGTTTCTTGAAGGGCTTTTTTCTGACTTGAACAACTGATCATTGTAATCGAGAAGAGTAGTAAAAGTAATTGCTTCATGACTTTTTTACTTTAAAAATTTGATGAAATGAAATCCTTTGGGCACAAACCCATGGTTCATATAAAATTTGTGTGCCCCAAAATTTGTGGAAAAAGCATCTAAAACAATCATGTTGCACTGTTCGTCTATTGCCTTCTGATTCAAATAATCGGTCATGATGCTTCCAATGCCTTTCGAACGAAAATCTTCATGCACCACCACATTATCCAATTCTAAATATTTGCCACTCCACAGCTTGGTTCCTATCCAAAATCCTGCCAACCCTATCGTAATTCCGTTTGCTACAACAATTAACTGTTTGTAATTGTTCGGAAGCATCGCGCTCAATAAATCATGATACTTTTCGGTCGAATAATCGGGGTAGAGTTGTTGAATGAGGGAAAATTGCTCCATCATTTCTTCAATTGTAGTCAATTCAATTAACTGTTGCATTTTATTTTTCTAATAAATTTTCGTTGAATAAATTTAAAATTCTTCGGTATTCGTCGACCCAAGAATACGTTCTTTTAAATCCGTGTGCTTCCACTGGAAAAACGGCTAAATCCCAGTCTTTTTTCCCTAGTTCAATGAAACGTTGTGTCAATCGAACAATGTCTTGAAATTGCACGTTGTCGTCTACCATTCCGTGGAGCATTACCAACTTATCTTGTAAATTATCCGCAAAATAAATTGGCGAACTTTTCTTGTATGCTTCAGGATCAGTTTCTGGGAAATTCAAAATGTTTGCCGTATACCCGTGATTGTAATGCGCCCAATCGGTTACCGAACGCAAGGCTGCTCCCGCTTTGAATTCGCCTGGTTTGGTCAACAATGCCATCAAGGTGATGAATCCGCCATACGATCCGCCATACATTCCCACGCGATTGGCATCAATGCCTAAATTTTGCACCAAATAATTCTTTCCATCCAATTGATCCGATAAATCTTTTCCGCCCATGTGACGGTAGATTCCGGTTCTAAAATCGCGACCATAACCATCACTCGCTCTATAATCGATATCTAAAACCGTATACCCCAAATCGGTTAATAGGTTATGGAACATGTATTCTCTGTGGTAGGTGCTCCAATAATTGTGTGCGTTTTGCAAATAGCCCGCGCCGTGCACAAAAATAACGGCGGCTTTGTTTTTGTTTTCGACTTTTGGTTGGTACAAACGGGCATAAACTGTCGTTCCGTCTTCGGCTTTAAACGTGATCACTTCTGGTGTTTTCCAATTGTATTTTTTGAATTCAGCAGTTGTCGAAAACGTAATTTGTTTCAATTCGGCATTTGGTTTATTCGCTCCCACATACAATTCCCACGGTTTGTTTTTATACGAATAGCGCACCAAAAGCGTTTTTTCATCGGGAGATACTTCTACTTCGTAATTGCCATCTTTGGTTAGAATTCCTGTCATTTTTTTAGAAGCGATGTCTAATTTGTAAAAACTTCTGTTACCTGGATGCGTGGTGGTAGTGGTGATGTAAAATGATTTTTTATCGTTGGATAATGTTACTTCACGAACTTCCCAATTGCCTTTTGTTAGTGCTTGTTTTTGTTTGTTTTTCAAATTATACGTGTACAAATGCGAAAAACCAGTTGCTTCCGATTGAAAATAAATCGTCGAATGATCAATGAACCCTAAGGTTCCACCACTAAAACTATAGCCCGGAATTCCTGGACCGCCAATCCATGCTTCGTCGTGTTGGTGCTCTAATTCGGTGATTGTTCCT
>JAGNZI010000079.1 GCA_017984495.1 Flavobacterium sp. | reverse complement strand
CCCAAGCTGTGTTACATAATTGAGTATTATAGTTCATCACAAAGCGAGTTTATTGTTTTTTTGGTTTTTGCAATGAAGCTATAATATCATTTATGTAAAACAGCCGCCACACCCAACGCGCTTGCCAGTGGCTCCAGGACAACATTTTTTGCAGCTCCCATCGCATCACCCAGCTACAAAAAACACCGTCCTTCGCCACTGTCTTTAACAACGTTCGCCATTTCATCGGAAACTTTACGGTCATACTTCCTTTTAAGAACGTTCACGGTAACTGTTTTTAGCAACTTTACGCATAAATCGGTAGTATTTGCATTGCTTTTGTAAGTGTTGTAAAATGCTTATCAACTCTATTTCTAATATTCACGATATAGGAATAAGCATTTTTCAACACCCACAAAATCAAGAGAAGCCAGCAAGAGTATCATTTTTTTATTTGCCAGAAAATCCCAAGTAATTGCTTCAGCGGAAAAGCCGATGCCATACCGTTCCTAATAAAATGTATTTAAAGCTTGAAGCATTATCTTTCTTTCAAATCTATGGCATCAACTTTTCCACAAAAGCAATCAGAAACATCCCAGTCAGCAAATAAAAAAATGATACACTTGCACGCGCTACTGCACCGTCGCACTTGGTATTATAATGCATTGTTTTTTGAAGATGCTTTCCATTTTCAGTACAACTTTCCGTTTAAATTGAAACTTCTCATTTCATAAGACGATTAGGCATCCTCAAAAATCAAATCCAAGAAAGAGTATCAAATTCTCTGGCCGGATGAAAAGCATTTTTATTTTTTGATTTGGTTTTTTCATCCATCCAAAGAATTTGATACCCTTTCCGAAGACGACCATCTTTCAAATCAACTCCCAATCCTTCTGATAAAATCCGTTTAAACAAGAACATTCCGATTGGATATTCAAAACAAAAAATAAAAAAAAAGAGAGCAAAGATAAGTTCCAGGTATTCAGAAAAAAAAGTTCAAGCCCTACGGGTTTTAAAAAAAATCTCCACCCATAACGGTTCGCATAAACACTCACTTCCGATTTCACACCCACACTTCCGATGATGTATCGGGTAGTATTTTTTTTAAAAAACTTTTTTATCTGAAACCTTCCACTTGAACAGACGGCTTTCTTTTTTTCTTTTTTTTCTTTTGAAAAATTTTATAGGTCGAGCGTAGCGAGGCACACCTGCATTTCAAGAGAAAATCCGCGAAAAATTGAAAATCTAATCAATTTTTAAAGCCGAATGTTATGCAGAATTTTATCATCAAAACCCACCGAGTTGGAACGATTTATTCAAAACCACATTTATTCCTACTTAACAAAGGGATGAACAGCGGAAAGCCACAAAAAGAGCCATTTACAAACAGTTTTGTTATCATTTTTCAAAACGAGGAGGACTGCGAAAGCCTTTTTTTCATTGCTTATAGTTTATGGCAAACAAAATTTTGGCACCAGCATTTAGTAGGTTCAGTAATTCCGTTTTTACGTCTAAATGATTTTAAAAAAGAATTCAATCCACAATCTAGATTGATGATGGTGGAACACGAGCAGCACCAAAAAAATGTTGCAGCTCTCAAACTTTTGGAGAAAAAAGAAAAGCAATACAAAGAGGATATGATGCTTATAAATGACCTTCGCAGAGCCATTTTATACCGTTACCATAGAAAATAAAACAATCCTGGTCCAAAAGGACTAGGATTGTTTGCTCCTCATTCCCAAGCAAACTAATACATAAGTGCAATATGATTGCACCACTTAAATAAATCGAAGAAAAGCAAAGCAATTGCCATTTATTGACTGCTATAAACAAAAGAAGCTCCGAAAATCGGAGCTTCTAAAGTCAATTTATTGGTTTTTTATTCCTTCGGTTCTGGCTGTTCTTCAGCTTTAACCGCCGTTTGTGAAACGACAGAAATAATACTTCCACCAAGTACCAAGTAACCAGCTGCCGAAACTAAACCGACAGGCAAGGCAACAGGTGAAGCGATGATAGCACCGCCAACAGAAGCTAAAGCAATTCCAACAGTGCGAAGAATTTTAAACCATTTTGGAGTAGGAGCGACAACACGCTCGACTACATTCATATTTTTATTTTTCATAATCTTGACTTTTTAAGATTGTTAATTCAATTATTTGTACTCTTTTTTCTAAATATTCTACTTTCTGGTTCAGTAAGTCATTGCCACTTTTAAACTCGGTTTTAATGATTAAAGCCATCGTTTTTACTTCAACCAAATCTTTTTCCATACTCTTAAAATCGGTGTGTAATTGCTTGATAAAATAAGCCACAATCGAGAGTAATAAGGTGATTAGTGTTCCAAAAAGTGTAGCGATGATATTGATGTTTTCCATTTTTGGGACTTTTTAAAATTGAAAATTATTTTCAATTACAATTTTGTTGTTTGGTTCTCTTGCCAGTGCTACCAATTTTGGATAAATCATTTTGTAAGCTGCAACACTTTGAGAAACTTGGTAATTTCCATCAATAAACCCAAAACCAAAACCACAAAGCGGACAACCGGCAGTATCTTTTATGGTATTTCCGGTATGGATATAAACAAAGCTAAAGTTGGGTAAACCTGAAATCTCAATCATTCCTTCGTGCAGCTTTCCAAAAGCTTTTTTGTAATCCACATTTTTAGCTCCGTGAGTGTTCAGCTTTAAACTAAATACACCTTTTGGTATAGCAGTTTGAGAAGAGATTTTCACTTCTCTAATTTTATCCTCTAACAAATAACATTGAAAGATGCCGTTAATGTACAACTGGCTCAATGTACTTTCTTTGCCCTGGGCTACTCTAATTATTTTGCTTTCCATAGTCTTGATAGATTTGAGATTAAACAAAAAATCCCTCACTTTTGGCGAGGGATTTTCGGAAGGTTTTTCTAAAAAGCATCCTCAACTTTCAAGCAGTTACCACTGGAAAACAAGTAGTAATTTCCGCCGACTTGTTGATAAAACTCAATTCCGATACATTGCAAAACAGTAACATTTGCTGTTGGAAGAACTCCACCAGGTAAAGTTGCTGTTACGGTTGTAGCAGGAACTGGAGCATACAAATCCAAGAAAGCACTGTATTGAATATCGTTTACCTCATTCAAGTCTGCATCCATAGGATCATAACTGTTTGTGGTAGCGTTGTATTCAAAATCACTCACAACTGAAAGAGAACTAATCAAACGGAAATGAGTTGCACCTGATGGAGCATTAACCAAATTCGCTGGATTAAAAGCATCTACAACAAAATCACCAGTTTCTCTATCAACTCCGTGAGTTAATGAGTAAGGAGCGTTGAAAATCCCATTGAAAGAAGAGTTTTTGTCAAACTCAAATCCTTTCAAGTAACTACGTTGTGTAGTGATTTCAATTTTACGGTAACCTCTGGCTTCCGTTTGGTCTTCAAGGTTGATTTTCTTCATAATAGAAGTTAATCTTCCAGTTACTTGGCTGTCGGCCATTTGTTTCATAACTTGAGATAAACCAGTTCGAACAGATTTTCCAGCTTTGGCACAAGCACCAAATTCGTTCATATTCTCACGAGTTCTCTCAAATTCAGGAGCAGATAATACTTGGTCGCCAGTTGGTCCACCAACCATTCCAGCGAAGTAGCCTTCCTGTCCTTTGATTTTGAAGTGTCGGATATCTCCAAGAGTTCCAACGTACTTAATAACACCTTTTTGTCTTGCCATTTTTTTAAGATTTAAAAAGTTAATAATTAGATAAAATTCATAAGACAAATTTCAATGATTATCTTTGAATATCAATAACTTAAATAACTGTAAATCAATGCAAT
>JAGNZI010000078.1 GCA_017984495.1 Flavobacterium sp. | reverse complement strand
GTTCGTTTGAATCCTAATGGAACAGTCGATTCTAGTTTTCTTTCTGGTTCAGGCTTTAACAATGGCTCCGTGCAAGTGATTCAAATTGGTTCAAATGGAATTTTGGTAGGTGGAAATTTCACAGATCAATATAAAACAACGGATGTAAATCGTTTAGTTTTATTGAATTCAAATGGAACGCTAAATCCCAATTTTGACATCGGAGCAGGACCAGCAACTGCAACAGTTTATGCTTTGGCTGAATCAAGTGACAGCTTTTTTGTGGGAGGATCCTTTTCTGTTTTTGATGATTTTAAACAAGGTAAGTTAGCTAAAATCAGTACTATTGGAGAGCTAGATTTTGGATATTTGACAGCTGGTGTAGGGTTTGATAAAGCTGTCGAAAAAGTTATTCCGTTAGTAGACGGAAGCTATATTGCTTTTGGAGGCTTCAGCCAATTTAATGGAAAATTAATAAACAGAATCGCAAAATTAACTATTAATGGTGAACTGGACTCGAGTTTCAATTTCAATCAAACGGGGGCTAATAACACGGTGAAAGAAGTTTTGGTTCAACCCGATGGGAAATTGCTTGTTGCAGGTAATTTTACCAATTACAATGGGGTTGATATTAAACGATTAGTTCGTATGAATTTCAATGGATCCATAGACACTTCGTTGAATGTTGGTACTGGGTTTAATTACATGGTTTATTCGATTGTCTTACTGCCAAATGGTGAAATTATAGCTGCAGGAAATTTTACAACTTACAAAGGAGTGGCGGTCAATAAAGTCATTCGGTTGCTACCCAATGGCGATTTGGATCCGAATTTTAATATTGGAACAAACCCTGATGGAACTCCTAATTTACTAGTTCTTCAACCTGACGGAAAGGTTCTAGTGGGAGGAGATTTCACTACTTTTAATGGAATAACTTCGAATAAATTGATTCGGTTGAATTCAAATGGCTCTGTCGACACGACTTTTTCTGTAGGAACTGGATTTGTAGGAACTGTTTATACTATAATGTTACAAAATGATGAGAAAATTTTAATTGGGGGTTCTTTTACTAGTTTCAACGGGCAATCCAATAAACGAATTATACGTCTAAATTCTAACGGAAGTCAAGATAGTTCGTTTAATTCCGGAACCGGTTTTAGTGGTGGTACAGTGCGATCTATTGTGGTACAATCTAACGGTAGAATATTAGTAGGCGGATCTTTTTCGGGCAATTTTAATGGAACTTCAGTAAAAAGAATATTGCGATTATTACCCGATGGAAATTATGACGCTTCTTATCCAATCATTCTAAATGGTCAACTCAATAGTGTTTGTTTAGTTCAAGGTGGTGCGGTTATAGGAGGTAATTTCAATTCGGTTTCAGGAATTTCAAAACACCGTATTGCTAAGTTGTTATTTTGTAAGGAAGGAACGATTTGGAATGGAACAAATTGGAGTAATGGTTTTCCAAATACTGATCAAGCAGCAGTTTTTAATGCTAATAATACCTTGTTGAATGATACTAAAGCCTGCTCTTGTGTCGTCAATTCAGGGGTAACGGTTACAGTGAAAAATGCGGCTACTTTAGAAGTAGTATCCAACTATTCGGGTGCTGGGAAATTAGTTTTTGAGAGCGGTTCATCTTTGTATCAAGCTGACGATTCAGTTGTGAACAAAGGAATTATTCAGTTCAAACGCAAATCGACAGCCGTCCGTAAAACGGATTATACCTATTGGTCTTCACCAGTAGGCAGTCAGCAATTGAAACTGCTTTCTTCCAACTCACCCAGCACTACATTTTATTCCTTTAATTCGCAATCCAATAATTGGCAAAACGAATCCACTAGTCAAAGTATGATTCTAGGGAAAGGTTATATTTTTCAAGCCCCTCAAGATTTTTCAGAGAGTATCCCATCTATTTTTGAAGCTGTTTTCTCAGGCATTCCAAATAATGGTTTAATTAAGTTGCCAATTGTAAAGACAATTAATCCCGTTCTAATTGGCAATCCGTATCCCTCTGCGCTATATGCCGATGCGTTTATTTTAGAAAATCAAGACCTACTTCAGGGCAGTTTGTATTTTTGGACGCACAACACGCCAATTACCAATGGTCAATACACTTCAGATGATTATGCCGTGTACACTATTTTGGGAGGCGTAGGAACAGCTGCCAAAAACAGTGGAATAAATAACACAATCCCAAATGGTAAAATTGCATCCGGTCAAGCTTTTTTTGTTTTAGGAAACAATCAGCAAGGCGATATTGTCTTTAAAAATGCAATGCGATTGAAAGGTGATAACTATCTATTTTTTAAAAATAGCACTAGTAAAACAGTTACTACTTCAAGCTTTGAAAAACACCGAATTTGGCTTAATTTATCAGGTAAACAAGGGCTTTTTAAACAAATTTTAGTTGGGTATGCTACAGGAGCTACGAATGGGAAAGATGCCTTATTTGACGGACTTTCTTTAGACGGTAACCCATGGTTGGATTTTTATAGCTTAAATAATGGGGACAAAAATTCGATTCAAGCTAGAGCTTTGCCATTTGATGATTTGGATTCTATCTTTTTAGGCTATCGAGCCAAACAAGAAGGGAATTTCACGATTAGTTTGGATGATTTTGATGGATTATTTGTAAGTCAATCTATTTATTTAGAAGACCTTCAAGAATCTAAAATCCATGATTTAAAGAAAGGAGACTACTCATTTACTACTGCTAAAGGGACTTTTGATAATCGATTTGCTTTGCGATATGTGAATAGGAATATAATCCATGAAGAAGTTACGGCAGAGGTTCAAATTGTAACCCGAAACAATCAAATTCAGATTAATTCTTCAAAAGAATTAGTTCGTAAGCTGTCATTATATTCAATTGAAGGGCGATTATTATATCAGGCAGATCAACTAGAAACGAAAAATCAAACCATCGATGCTGTACTATGGAAAACAAGAGTGCTTATACTTCAAATTACTTTAGAATCGGGTGAAATTATCAGTCGTAAAGTCTTGTTCTAAATGAAAAAGCTTCCAGTCTTTTATGGCTGGAAGCTTTTTATATTGCAATGAAGCTTTTATTTTCCTTTTACAGAAGCCTCTAAATTTCTTTCGATTTTATGACCTGGACGCGACCATTTTGGTTTTTCGCCTAAGGCTGCATATTGTGAATCTTCAGCTTCAACCGTTGGGGGTTGTACCATTTTAGTAAATGGTTTTTGTGGTTTCAAACCTAATGTTTCAAACATTTTCATGTCTTCATTCACATCTGGATTTGGCGTAGTCAATAATTTATTTCCTGCAAAGATGGAATTAGCTCCTGCAAAGAAACACATGGCCTGACCTTCGCGACTCATATTGGTTCTACCTGCAGATAAACGTACTTGTGTTTCAGGCATTACAATTCGAGTTGTAGCTACCATTCGAATCATTTCCCAAATTTCAACTGGTACTTCATCTTCCAAAGGTGTTCCGTCAACAGCTACTAAAGCATTAATTGGCACTGATTCTGGTTGAGGATTCAACGTAGAAAGTGCTACCAACATTCCGGCTCTGTCTTCAATACTTTCGCCCATTCCAATGATTCCGCCGCTACAAACAGTAACATTTGTTTTACGAACATTCTCTATAGTTTGCAAACGGTCTTCAAAACCGCGTGTCGAAATTACTTCTTTATAATACTCTTCTGAAGTATCTAAATTGTGATTGTAAGCATATAAACCAGCCTCGGCCAAACGTTGTGCTTGGTTTTCAGTAATCATACCTAAAGTACAACATACTTCCATGTCTAATTTGTTGATGGTACGCACCATTTCTAGCACTTGGTCAAATTCTGGACCATCTTTTACATTACGCCAAGCCGCTCCCATACATACGCGTGAGG
>JAGNZI010000042.1 GCA_017984495.1 Flavobacterium sp. | reverse complement strand
ACCCCTCTTACCAGGATGAAAACCTGGCGTCCTAACCGATAGACGAACGGGCCATTACATTATTTTGTAATGCGAGTGCAAAAATACAACTATTTTTTATTCCTGCAAGTGCTAAAATAAAAAAAACTATTTTTTTTTAATAGGCTTTTGCAAACAATACACGGCCTTTAGAAGGCGCACCTGTTAGAATACATTTTCCCACTTCTTCCACTCGATCCAACGCAATACAACGAATGGTTGCTTTTGTCAATTCTTTAATTTTTTCTTCAGTAGCTGCAGTACCATCCCAATGGGCCGCTAAAAAACCACCTTTAGTTTCCAATAATTCTTTGAATTCTTCAAAAGTATCTACAGGAGTAATGTGTGTATTTCTATAATCCAAAGCTCTGGTAAACATTTCATCTTGGATCGTCGTTAACAAAGTTTGGATATACGTTGTTACCCCTTCTTGCGCAACTACCTCTTTCGATAAATTATCTCTACGCGCTATTTCATAGGTGCCGTTTTCTAAATCATTAGGTCCTACTGCAATTCGAACAGGAACTCCTTTCAATTCCCATTCTGCAAATTTGAAACCAGGTTTTTGAGTATCACGGTTGTCATATTTCACAGAAATTCCTAATTTTCGCAAAGCATCTGCCAATTCATTTACATGATTTGAAATGGCATCAAATTGTTCTTCTGTTTTATAAATTGGAACAATAACCACTTGTATTGGCGCTAAATTGGGCGGCAATACCAAGCCTTTATCATCAGAGTGCGTCATAACTAACGCTCCCATTAATCGTGTAGAAACACCCCAAGAGGTACCCCAAACATATTCTTGCTTCCCTTCTTTATTGGCAAACTTTACATCAAATGCTTTGGCAAAATTTTGACCTAAAAAGTGAGACGTACCAGCCTGTAAAGCCTTTCCATCTTGCATCAATGCTTCAATACAGTAGGTTTCATCTGCTCCTGCAAATCGTTCAGTCTCTGTTTTTAACCCTTTAATTACGGGTATCGCCATGAAATTTTCAACAAAATCTGCATATACATGCATCATTTTCTCTGATTCTTCGATAGCTTCTTGACGGGTAGCATGTGCCGTATGCCCTTCTTGCCATAAAAATTCGGCAGTCCTTAAAAACAAACGCGTTCGCATTTCCCAACGCACCACATTTGCCCACTGATTAATTAACAATGGTAAGTCTCTGTAAGATTGAACCCATCCTCTATACGTAGACCAAATAATGGCTTCACTCGTTGGACGCACAATCAACTCCTCTTCCAGTTTAGCATTTGGATCTACCATTAACTTACCCGGACGAGATTCATCATTCTTTAAACGATAATGCGTTACTATAGCACATTCTTTAGCAAAACCTTCAGCATTTTTTTCCTCAGCCTCAAACATACTTTTCGGAACAAAAAGAGGAAAGTAAGCGTTACTGTGACCCGTTTCTTTAAACATTTTATCTAATTGGGCTTGCATCTTTTCCCAAATTGCATACCCGTATGGTTTAATTACCATACATCCTCTAACCCCTGAATTTTCTGCTAAATCAGCTTTTACCACTAATTCATTATACCATTTGGAATAATCTTCAGCTCTTGTTGTTAAGTTCTTACTCATTGTAAATATTTTGGCACAAAAATTGTTTGTATAAATTTTAACTAAAATGTTTGGCAAAAATAGTTAAATTTGGAGTGTCCAACAATAAAAAAAAGAGTTATGAAAACTTATTACCCTATTGGTCTAAAAAAATGTGGATTTTTCTTTATTGGAATAGTTGCCATTATCACCACTTCTTGTGGTTCATACCAAAACGTTTCTTATTATGAAAACGATGGTATTTACACAACATCAGCACCAAAAAAAGAAACTGTTTCAAATACTAACAACGAGGTTGCTACTGCTAAATCGGATGAATATGCTCAAAAATTTAGAGCAATGAAAGAAGATTATACCTATTTTACAGATGTAGATACTTATCAAAACAACACCCCACAAGACACTGTAGTTAGTGTTTACAACAACGAATACAGCGATCGAAATCATGCAGGTTGGGGAAATAATGCTTCCTCAGTAACCATAAATTATTATGACAATGGATGGGGTTGGAACAATTGGTATTCACCGTATTGGGGATACAACATGGGATGGGGTTGGAATAATTGGAATGGACCAAATTGGGGTTGGGGATGGAATTCCTGGTACGGCCCTAATTGGGGTTGGGGTTGGAACAATTGGTATGGAAACGGTTTTTATGGCCCTGGATGGGGTGGCTATTATAACAATTGGGGCTGGGGTGTTTATGGCGGAAGAAATGTAGCCTACAACAGTGGCCGAAGAGGCGGAAACGGTTACTATAATACCGGTTCAGGAAGAAATAGCGCAAATTACAACCCTGGTAGAAGAACGGTAACGCCAAATTATAATGGGTCACCCAGAACATTTAACCCACGAAATTCAAATCAAAACCCACGAAGCACACCGCAAATTAATACAAATCCTAGATCTTCAAGTCCTCGATCTAATGCACCGGACAATACGACAGTATCTCCAAGAAATACTACTTCAGAACCAAGAACAAATACCAATTTTTCTTCACCAAGAAGCAGCTCTTCTGGTAGTGGCTTTGGAGGTGGCGGAGGTGGTCGTTCTGGAGGTGGCAGCGGTAGAGGCGGTAGAGGTTAATACACATGAATTTGATTTAATTTATACATGATGAAAAAAATAATTTTATCTTTATTATTAGTTGTTTCAATAACAGTACAAGCTCAAGAATCCTCAGCTACAGATGGATTGCGCTATGCCTTAAATAATTTAACCGGAACAGCTCGTTTTAGAGGAATGAGTGGTGCCTTTGGAGCATTGGGTGGCGATTTATCGGCCATTCATGTAAACCCCGCAGGTTCATTGTTTTTTTCGAATAATTATGCGAGTATCTCAGGAAGTTTATACCACGTAAACAACAATTCCAATTATTTTGGGAGTAAAACAAAAGAAAACTTTAGCTCCTTAGATTTGAATCAAATTGGAGCTGTTTTGATTTTTAATGATTTTTCTGGAAAAAACGATTGGTCAAAAATAGCTTTTGCACTAAACTATGACAATACAAATGACTTTGACAACAGATTGTTTTCAGCCGGAACCAACCCATCAAATTCAATTGACCAATATTTTTTAGATAAAGCACAAGGGCTCCCAATTGAAAATGTAGTACTTCAAAACAATGAAAGTATTACAGATTTATACACCTATTTAGGTCAGACAAGTGGATTAGGATTTCCTGCACAACAAGCCATGTTGGCTTATCAATCGTATTTAATTGAATCTGATGGGCCGGACACCTATTTCTCTAACGTGCCCTCAGGTGGAAATTATTATCAAGAAAATTATGTAACAAGTACGGGTTACAACGGCAAATTAGCCGCTAATATTGCCACTTCCTATAAAAATAGATTGTTTCTAGGCATGAACTTGAATGCACATTTTACTGACTATGTAAAAACGAGTTCTGTGTACGAATCCAACAACAATCCATTATTTACTGATGGATATACAGCTACCGAGCTGCAATTTGACAACGAACTTTACACCTATGGAACAGGTTTCTCATTAAACTTAGGAGCCATTCTAAAAGTCACAGAATCATTTCGAGCTGGTATTGCCTATGAATCACCCACTTGGTATCGCTTAACCGACGAACTAACACAGCGTTTAATCGTTAACACAACAGACGGTACAGCTGATTTTCAAGAAGTAATAGCCCCTAATGTAGTTAATATTTACCCTTCCTACAAAATTCAAACACCTAGCAAAATAACATTTAGTGGTGCTTTTATTTTTAATAAAAAAGGGTTATTAAGTATCGATTACGGCATGAAAGACTACAGCAATATCAAATTTAAACCCACTAATGATGCACTATTCAATAGCTTGAACATTCAAATGCAACAACAATTTAAAAATGCCTACGAATTGCGCATTGGAGGAGAGTATAAAATAAAAAAATGGAGTGTACGCGGCGGCTATCGATTTGAAGAGAGTCCGTATAAATTAACAAGCACAATGAGTGATTTGATTGGATATTCTGGTGGATTAGGCTATAATTTTGGTGAAAGTAAATTGGATTTTGCATTTGCAAACGACCGTCGCAGCCAACAAGTAGCCTTCTTATCTTCTGGAATGACCGATGCTGCACAAGTACAAACTTCCAACAATAATGTAACCGTTACCTATTCAATCTTTTTTTAGGAACCGTTTTACAAAATATTTCAGAACCACTTCTACTTTTGAAGTGGTTTTTTTTATGTAATTTTGCACACCGAAAGTTCGGAAACAAATAGAAAAACATGAGAACCAAATCGATAAAAAAAAATAAAATCAATGTCATTACACTAGGTTGTTCCAAAAACACCTATGATAGTGAAGTATTGATGGGACAATTGAAAGCTAGCGGCAAAGACGTCGCACATGAAACAGAAGGAAATATTGTGGTCATCAACACCTGTGGTTTCATTGACAATGCAAAGGAAGAATCGGTAAATACGATTTTGGAATATGTAGATAAAAAAGAACAAGGTTTTGTTGATAAAGTTTTTGTTACCGGTTGTCTATCCGAACGATATCGTCCGGACCTAGAAAAAGAAATACCGAATGTGGATCAATATTTTGGAACCACAGAATTGCCTTTACTTTTAAAAGCTTTAGGGGCCGACTATAAACATGAATTACTGGGCGAGCGATTGACCACTACGCCAAAAAATTATGCCTATTTAAAAATTGCAGAAGGCTGTGACCGACCTTGTAGCTTTTGTGCGATACCCTTAATGCGAGGGAAACACGTTTCACAACCCATTGAAAAATTAGTCAAAGAAGCTGAAGGCTTGGCTAAAAAAGGGGTGAAAGAATTGATTCTTATTGCACAAGATTTGACCTATTATGGATTGGATTTGTACAAAAAAAGAAATCTAGCCGAACTGTTAGAAAACCTTGCTAAAGTAGAAGGTATTGAATGGATTCGTTTGCATTATGCGTTTCCGAGTGGTTTCCCTATGGATGTTTTAGATTTGATGAAACGCGAACCAAAAATCTGCAATTACATTGACATTCCGTTGCAACATATTTCGGATGCTGTATTAAAATCCATGAAGCGTGGGACTACTCAAGAAAAAACTACAAAATTATTACAAGAATTTAGATCCCGTGTTCCGGGCATGGCCATTCGCACAACTTTGATTGTAGGTTATCCTGGAGAAACACAAGAAGATTTTGAAACATTACGTGATTGGGTACAAGAGATGAAATTTGAGCGATTGGGTTGTTTTACGTATTCACACGAAGAAAACACTGGAGCTTATGCGCTTGTAGACGATGTACCTCAAGAAGTAAAACAAGCACGAGCGGCTGAAATTATGGATTTGCAATCACAAATTTCATGGGATTTGAATCAAGAAAAAATAGGCCAAACATTTAAATGTGTCATCGACAGAAAGGAAGGCCAATATTTCATTGGAAGAACCGAATTTGATAGTCCGGATGTAGATAACGAAGTACTTGTTGAGGCTTCAAAATTCTATTTAAAAACGGGAGATTTTGTCAATCTAAAAATAATTGATGCTACAGAATTTGATTTATATGCTGAACCCGTATAGCAAATAGTATTATTGAATACCCTATTAAATCCTTGCAATTATATTGTGAGGATTTTTTTTTAGCAATGACAATTATCATATGGATCTGGAAATATTGCTTGTAATTTTGACTAAACGAATTAAAAAAATACTATTATGATTACGAAACACCAACTAGTTATTGATTTTCCCGAATACGAAGAAAAAATTCATACGCTAAAAATTGAAAATGCACATTTTAGAAAACTGTTTGACAGTTATGATGATTTAGATCACGAAATTTATAACATTGAATCCGATGCCGACCCTAAATCTGATGATGTATTGAATAAATTGAGAAAAGATCGGGTTCGCTTGAAAGATGAAATCTACACCTTTTTAAAAAACAACTAATTATCAAAAGAGTTATAAAAAAAGCCACTTTTAGTGGCTTTTTTTATTCTGTTAATACCCGATTAATTTGTATAAATCGCTTGGCATAATAGGGTTCTTTGGTAGATGAAATAACTACTCCTGATTGTACTGAGGAATGAATAAATTTAATTTCGTCGTCCAAAATTTCGGTAATCATTCCTACGTGATTGATACTCCCTCTTCCATTGGTCGTAAAAAAAATCAAATCACCTTTTTGAGCCTGGTCACGTTCTATTTTTACTCCAGCCGCTACTGCCATTGATCCTGAAGATCGCGGCAAGGTCATGTCTATATTTTTAAAGGTAGTAAACATCAAACCCGAACAATCAAAACCGGCAGCAGTAGTACCTCCACCTCGGTATCGGGTGCCAATATACTCAGATGCCTTTGCAATTAAAAACTCTGCTTTGGTCATGTTTTCCATTGAAATTGGAGCTACCACAGTTTTCGTGATGCTACTATTTTGATGTTTCTCGATCTCAAGATTTCCAAGTTTCACAATCAATAAATATCCCTCGGGTAAATTCGCTACAACTTCTTCGTTTAATTCCTGCAAGTCTTTTAGTTTGACATTGTACATTTTGGCAATGCGATACAAGGTTTCCCCTTTTTGAACCGTATGAATCGTATTTCCCAATTCGTCTTCACAAACCATTGGAATTGGCGACACGGGTACCGAAACTACAGTTGGCGTAACCACAGGAGTAGAAACCGGCTTGGGTTTTACGGGTTGCTCCACTTTAGGCAATTGCTTCGGTTTTTTATCAGTCCCATTTTTTTTAGTAGCAACTATAGTGATTTTATCGCCTATTTGAATCGACTCGGGATTGAGATTCGGATTCATTTCTTTAATCTTTTCTAATGAAATGCCATATTTAAGGGCAATCTTATATAAAGATTCTCCGGCTTCTGCCGCATGAACATCTGGCGTATCACTGTTTTTTGGTGCAGTTTTTTTCTTTTTATCTTCAGTTGCTTTGCGCTTGTTGGGAATTAGCAGTATCGTTTTCAGCTGAAGTAATGCGCCTTTAGATTTCGGATTCAATTCATAAATATCGGCTTCGGTTACCCCATATTTTTTTGCAATTACATAAACCGATTCTCCCTCAACAACTGTATGCTTAATGGTCTTTTGAGAAAAAAGAGCAGACGAAGTAAAAAACAAAAAAATAGTAAAAAGGAGGTAACGATTCATTTTGGGATAGAT
Source organism: Flavobacterium sp. (assembly GCA_017984495.1). Classification (GTDB taxonomy): domain Bacteria; phylum Bacteroidota; class Bacteroidia; order Flavobacteriales; family Flavobacteriaceae; genus Flavobacterium. The sequence continues at coordinate 5,735 of JAGNZI010000042.1, read as the reverse complement.
TAATTTCAACGTAATAAAGGGAACGCAAGATAAAGAAACTCCCCTAAATTACAGGAGTTTTAACATTATTTTATCGTGCAACGGATGATTTCCTTACTCGGGATTGCGATTTGACAATGTATTATTTTTAGTTTACAAAACGCTTAATCGCTTTTTTGTACTAGAGGGATAAAGTTTACAATAGCTATTTAAAGGCCTGATAACGTCAATTAGAGCGTAATTAATCCGACATTTTTAACCATTTGCATGGGTTTACTGTACCAAAACAATTCGAAATTTTCGTCTTGTTTTTCGAAATCTGCTTTTACATCAGAAAAGGACCATTTTTCATTTCCTATGGTCAATCGCTCTAAAACAGACAACAACCATGTTCCTTCCCTTTCAGAAAGTGTAATATCGATGGATTGCGTTTTCTTGTGAAACGTTAATTTCATCATTTTCCATTGGTTGCCTTTCTTGGATTTCGTACTAATTTCTAATTGAGGTAGACCACCAAGCCATAGAATTCGTGCATTTGGTTTAGTAGTGAACGATTGTTCATTTTGCAAGCAATTGTATATATAATCTTTAGGTATTTTAGTTCTCGGAATCGTAAAATCGAACCATTCTTGCAGTTCATAGTCAAAACAAATGCCGTGCATGTAATTGAATAAAGATTTCTTTAATCCAAAACTAAATTTATCATGATTGATTCCTGTTTTATCCTTAAAATTGATGTCGTTATTAGCAAAAGTAACTTGATTTTGTAGTGGAATTACACCAAATTCCTCAGGAAACATTCCCACTGGAGAATGCGCTGTCATGGCAAATTGATGCCAAAAACCACTTTGCAGGACGCCTAATTCAAACAACTGCCGAACCATTTCCAAACTATCCACGGTTTCTTGAACAGTTTGTGTAGGATATCCGTACATCAAATAGGCATGCACCATAATGCCCGATGTTGTGAAATTTCGCGTCACTTGTGCCACTTGCTCCACGGTAACTCCCTTTTTGATGAGCGCTAACAACCGATCTGATGCAACTTCTAAGCCACCCGAAACAGCAATACATCCCGACTCTTTTAACAACAAGCACAAATCGGAGGTAAAACTTTTCTCAAAACGAATGTTGGTCCACCAAGAAACCACTAATTTTCTTTTGATAATTTCCAAAGCCACTTCGCGCATCAAAGCTGGAGGTGCTGCTTCATCTACAAAATGGAAACCATTTTCACCGGTTTGTTCTATTAAGGTTTCCATTCGATCCACAATCAATGCAGCCGCAATGGGTTCGTAAAGTTTAATATAATCTAATGAAATGTCACAAAACGTACATTTACCCCAATAACATCCATGGGCCATTGTCAGTTTGTTCCAGCGGCCATCACTCCATAAACTGTGCATCGGATTGGCCATTTCAATCACCGAAATGTATTGATCCAACCACAAATCGGAATAATCGGGTGTTCCCACTTCCGATTGTTTATAATCGGAACGTAGGGTGTTATTTTTATAAACAACTTCATTGTTCTCTAGAAGAAAGGTGTGTTTGAACTGCGCATCTGAAATAATAGGAGAATGTTCTATAAAATCATAAAGCAATTCCAATGGCAGTTCCCCATCGTCTAACGTAATAAAGTCAAAAAACTCAAAAACGCGAACATCTTTTAAATCGCGAAGTTCGGTATTGGGAAAACCGCCACCCATTGCAATTTTCAAGTCAGGAAAATTGGCTTTTATTGCGCGCGCACATCGAAAAGCACTGTATAAATTACCAGGAAAAGGCACCGAAAAACAAATCAATTTAGGCGCGACTTGTGCTATTCGTTTGTTGAGAATTTTAAGCGCAATTGCATCAATATACGTTGGTTCTTCTAACAAATGAGCATACAATTCGTCAAATGAATTAGCACTCCTACCCAATCGTTCGGCATACCGACTGAATCCAAAATTTTCATCTACACAGGCTACAATAAAATCGGATAGATCTTCTAAGTATAATGTGGCAAAATGTTTGGCTTTGTCTTGAATTCCCATTGAACCAAAAGCAAATTCCATATCGTCTAATTGGTCAAATCGAGCCGCTTCAGGAAGAAAATTTCCGGCACAAATTTGGCGTGCCAACGACGGATTTTTACCTTGAAGAAATGCAATTACCGAATCAATAGTTTTGATGTAATCGTCTTTTAAGGAAAAAATTCTTTGATGGTTAGGTGATGGATGATGGGTGATGGATGAAAAAATCTGTGTTAACCCCTTCTTTGAAAATACTTCTAAAATCACTTCAATACCCAAATCCATCTGAAACGCAGAAATATTTTTGGTATTCAAAAACCCTTTAATGTAGGCCGAAGCTGGATACGGTGTATTCAGTTGGGTAAAAGGTGGTGTTATGATGAGAATATCTTTCAAAAGAATAGTTTTAGCAAAAATAGTCTTTTTCTTAAAAACTATATCCTTACAAAAAGCGATTATTGCATAAAGAAATTTAGTATTTTAGCACAAAATATTTTTCTAATGTCAAACGATTGTATCACGTATCAAAATTCGGGTTATTTTTCAAAACTCATCGTCGATTATTTGGATGAAAAACCAGAGCTACAATCGTTATACAATCGCTTTCCAAAATTGGATAATTTTGAAGCCCAAATCGAAGAAAAGAAGGCAAATTACCCTATTGAAAACCGTCAGATTCTTGTTTCAGCATTAGAAAAACAATACCATAACTTTACGGTTTCAGAACCCACAGCATACAACATTCAATCACTAAAAGATCCAAATACTTTTACCGTTACCACAGGGCACCAACTGAACTTATTTACAGGACCCTTATATTTTTTATATAAAATTATTTCTACTCTTAATCTTTGCAAGGAATTGAAAAAAAAATACCCTGCTCAGCATTTTGTACCTATCTATTGGATGGCTACAGAAGACCATGATTTTGACGAAATAAACTATTTTAATTATCACGACAAAAAAATACAATGGAATCGGGAAAGCAAAGGAGCTGTTGGACGCCTCGCAACTGAAGAATTAGCAACTGTTCTTGAAACCTTTAAAAAAGAAATTGGATTAGGAAATCACGCTGCTTATTTGTGTGACCTTTTTGAAAAAGCCTATGTTGCCCATCAAAATTTAGCCGATGCTACACGGTATTTAGCAAACGAATTATTTAAAAATGACGGTTTAGTAATTCTAGATGCTGATGCTGATGCATTGAAAAAACTTTTTGTTCCGTATGTAAAGAGAGAATTAGTTGAACAAATCTCTCATCAAAAAGTAACCGAAACCCTTCCAAAACTTACCGAATATACCCTTCAAGTAAATCCACGAGCCATCAATTTATTTTACTTGCGAGATAATTTGCGCGAACGGATAATCAATGAGAATGGAAATTATTCCGTCAATTCGACTTCTATTGTTTTTACAAAAGCCGAAATACTAGCGGAATTGGAAAAAAATCCCATTCATTTTAGTCCGAATGTACTCATGAGACCCGTATACCAAGAAGTACTTTTACCCAACCTTTGCTACATTGGTGGAGGCGGTGAAATTGCCTATTGGCTGCAATTAAAATCTACTTTTGAAACATACAACCTAACCTTTCCAATGCTGTTGCTTCGAAATTCTGCGCTTTTGGCTACTCAAAAACAAGCTGCAAAGTTGAGCAAATTAGCACTAACATGGGAAGATATATTTTTACCACAACAATCCCTTTTGGACAAAAAAACGAAAGAAAAGTCTCAGTTTACGATTGATTTTACAGCGGAAAAAGAACACTTACGCTTGCAATTTGAACGATTGTATCGGATAGCAAATCAAACTGACAAGTCCTTTTTTGGGGCTGTTGCTGCACAAGAAAAAAAACAAATTAAAGGATTAGACACCTTAGAAAAGCGTTTGTTAAAAGCTGAAAAAAGAGTATTATCTGAGGAATTGTCTCAAATTACTGGATTGCAAAATGAGTTGTTTCCAAAGGGAATTTTACAAGAACGGACAGCTAATTTTGCGATGTATTATGACGCATTTGGTCCAACATTAATCGAACAACTATTAACATCTTTACAGCCTTTAGCGCAAAATTTCACTATTCTCGTTTATTAAGTCCACAAAACGGAGTGCTCAAAAAAAATAAGTGCAGAATTTTTCTCTTTTTGAAGAAATATAGCTACTTTTGCACCCAATAAAAAACAAAAAAATGGCAAGTAATAGAACTTTTACAATGATCAAACCAGATGCTGTTGAAAACGGACACATTGGTGGAATTTTAAATATGATTTCTGAAGGTGGTTTCAGAATTGTAGCAATGAAATTGACGCAATTAACAGTTGCAGATGCTCAAAAATTTTATGCGGTTCACAGCGAAAGACCTTTCTTTGGTGAATTAGTTGAATTCATGACAAGAGGTCCAATTGTAGCGGCTATCTTAGAAAAAGATAATGCTGTTGAGAGCTTCAGAACTTTAATTGGTGCTACAAATCCAGCGGATGCTGCTGAAGGAACTATCCGTAAAAAATATGCAACTTCAATTGGAGAAAATGCAGTACACGGGTCAGATTCAGATGAAAATGCAGCTATCGAAGGTGCTTTTCATTTTGCAGGTAGAGAGCAGTTTTAATTGAAAATTGTTGATTTCAGCATTTCAATTTTAACATAAAATATAAAATCTCGTTTCTTTTTGGAAACGAGATTTTTTTTATCGCAATACTAAGTGTGTCACCAATTCTTTTTGCACCTCTTCGTTAATCATTTTAATGATTTTGTCTTTTCCATAACTCAATTCTTCTCGCAACACTGCAGATGATAAAGCCACATAAAGCGTACTTCCTTTCAATTGAATTTCTGTAGTATAATTATTGACACCGTTGCCCATAACATTTTGCCAGGCTTCGCGCACGTTTACTACATCTATGCCCGATTCTAATTTATTTTGAACAATAAATTGTTTGAGTACGTCGGCAATCGAATTTTCTTCATTGAATCGTTTTGCCATTTTACTTTACTGAAAATTTGACGGGTCTTTTATAATGGTATTCTAAATCTTGGGCATTCTTTACTACAAAATGATCCTTGCTCAAGGCAATGATTTCTTCATTCCATTTTGCGTATGTCGTTTTATAATGCAAAGTAGTCGAACCATCCTTTAAACTAACTTGTACTGATTCTTTGATATCATTCGTCAAATAACTTCCATCTACCTGAGGCATGACTTTACTTCTAAAGCCATTTTTTTGTGCAATTTGAAAATAATCGATGGTTTCATTTACTTTATATTCCTTTGTGTCACCATCTGGTAATGTAACTTTTTCAATTTCCCAATAGCCATTTAAGTACTGTAAATCTGTCTCGGTAATTGTTTGTTTACAAGAAACTACTATTGTTCCTAAAAAAAATAATACGAATAACTTTTTCATTTTTAAATACTAATAAGGTCTAAAATTACAATTATTTCTGATTTGAATTAAACTAATCCTTATTTTTATTGTCCAAATCTTGATCTTTCAAATGCATTCGATGAAAAAATACACATTACTATTAATTTTATTCTGTTTTGGAATTAGTTGTGAAGAAAAGGATTGTGGCTGCCATTCTCCGGAGGAAACCATGTATTTTCCACCAATCGGTTCTTCTAATTGGGAAACCAAAAGTGTGACAAGTTTAGGTTGGAATCAATCACAAGTTCAACCTTTGTTGGATTATTTAGCAGAAAAAAACACCAAAAGTTTCATGGTTTTACACAATGGAAAAATT
>JAGNZI010000011.1 GCA_017984495.1 Flavobacterium sp. | reverse complement strand
TAGTATCTCCTTTTATTCTGCGTTATCTAAAAAATCTTTAATCTTATCTATATATTTATCAAAAAACGAACGTTTGATTTTATCATCTGTTGTTTCCTGAATAGGGGCTTGCGTGGTTGGCGCTTCCGTTTCCGTCTCAATAACTGGAACGGCTGTTGGAGCGATTTCAGGGGATGCGATAACCGGCTCCTCTTTCTTCATTTCAACAAATGGCGTAGCACTTTTCGTGTTGTTTCGTATGCTGTTCATCACCAATCCTACAGCAGTAGCATACAATGGACTAGACAATTCCTCGATTGAATCACCTGCTAAATGTTCGTTAGGATACCCAATTCGTGTATCCATTCCTGTAATGTATTCTACCAACTGTTTGATATGTTGCAATTGTGCACCACCTCCTGTTAATACAATACCTGCAATCAATTTTTTCTTCGGATCTTCGTGACCGTATAATTTGATTTCAGCATAAACTTGTTCAATAATTTCTACAACACGTGCGTGTATAATTTTTGATAAGTTTTTAAGTGAAATTTCTTTAGGTTCTCTTCCTCGTAATCCCGGAATAGAAACAATTTCGTTGTCTTTATTTTCTCCTGGCCATGCCGATCCAAAACGGGTTTTAAGCAACTCGGCTTGTTTTTCAATAATCGAACAACCCTCTTTGATATCTTCAGTAATGACATTTCCACCAAAAGGGATTACAGCTGTATGGCGAATGATACCATCTTTAAAAATGGCCAAATCCGTTGTTCCTCCTCCTATATCAATCAACGCTACTCCCGCTTCTTTCTCTTCTTGACTCAATACAGCATCTGCTGAAGCCAAAGGTTCTAGAGTTAAGCCAGATAATTCCAATCCGGCACTTTTTACACATCTTCCCAAATTGCGTATGGAAGCAGCTTGCCCCACTACAACATGAAAACTAGACTCAAGTCTTCCGCCATACATCCCAATCGGTTCTTTAATTTCAGCTTGCCCATCAATTTTAAATTCTTGAGGCAACACGTGAATTATTTCTTCACCTGGCAACATGGCTAATTTGTGTACTTGTCCAATAAGCGTATCGATATCGGCATCACCAATTACTTCTTCTGCTTTTGGTCTACTGATGTAGTCACTGTGTTGAATGCTGCGAATGTGTTGTCCCGCAATTCCTACTACTACATCATTAATTTTATATCCCGAATCATTTTCAGCTTCGGCTACAGCCTGCTGAATTGACTGAATTGTTTGTGTAATATTATTCACAACACCACGATGAACTCCGAGACTCTTAGATTTTCCTACACCTAGAATTTCTAATTTTCCGTATTCATTTTTCTTTCCGATCATTGCTACAATTTTGGTTGTACCAATATCTAATCCTACTGCAATGTTGTCTTTGTTCATAATTTACGCTATTTCTTACAAACCACTTGCTGTGTAAACATCAAGTTTATCTCTTTGTATTCTTTTATCAATGTATCCTTAATGGCATGATGAAAAAAGGCTTTATAATTTTTAAGCTTCTTTTTTACATTTATTGGTTTTCCAAAAGCAATTTTATAATCAAAACTACGGTTGGTCAACACCACATTACCCGAAGGCATAATTTGTGCACCTGTGATATTTTTATCTAAGAAATCATCTTTTTTGATTTCTGTAAACAACGTCAAATAGGCCTTTCTTTTTTCTTTACTTAATTCTCCCATAAGGAGCGGAACTCGTGCTGAAAAATTTGGAGACAACGACATCTTATTTCCTTTGTGATCCAAGTAATAACTGTCGTTCTCCGATAGTACTCTAAGGATAGGGGTCTTTTGAGTAACACGAACATTTAGAAAGCCATCAATCGTTGAAAAAACTTCCGCTTTTTCGATCATCTCGTGATGATTTAGGGCATTTTCTAAAGTATTCAAATCTACTTTATCTTTTTGTATTCTTGAAGCGTCTCCCAAATTTTGTATTAACAAGTTATTAACCATTTGATGTGTTAAAAACATATTTTCTTTCGACTGAAATTTGATTTCTATCTTATTGATTTTACGTACGCTATTTCTTTTTGAAGAAAAAGAATACAGGAAAATCATAGTAAAAATGACCAACACCAAACGTATACTATGCCAATTAATTCTGTTCATAAAGCGCATTTTTAATATCTTTTACCATCTCACCGATGTCACCAGCTCCAATTGTAATGAAGACTTCAGCATCGGAATTTTTAAACGCCGCAATCAATTCTTTTTTATTCACTAATTTTTTATTTGGATGTTCCATTTTTGTTAACAACCAACTCGAAGTAATTCCTTCCATTGGCAATTCTCTTGCTGGATAAATATCCAACAGAAGTATTTCGTCAAATTGCGACAAACTCGCAGCAAAACCATCGGCAAAATCTTTGGTACGACTATACAAGTGAGGTTGAAATGCAGCTATTATTTTTTTTCCGGGATACAATTCGCGTACCGCTTGATGCACCGCATTGATTTCGGTAGGATGGTGTGCATAATCGTCAATATACACTCTATTTTCTTCTCGAATTTGAAATGAAAAACGTCTTCTCACCCCTTTAAAAGTGGCCAATGCTTCACCAATTTTTTCATTTGAAACACCATATGATTTTGCCATAGCAAAAGCCAACAATGCATTCGTCAAATTGTGATGTCCAGGCAAGCCAAACTTTACATTTTGAATCAATTCACTTGGTGTTTTTACATCGAACACATAATACCCGTTTTCTATCCGAATGTTTTGTGCCGAAAAATCTGCCTCTGGAGTTACTCCAATGGTTATTCCATCTAACGGCAATCCCTTAATGACATATAAATGATCTCGATCGGTTTTGGCAGCAAATTCCCTGAAGGATGCTTCAATTTGAGCGGCGTCCCCATAAATATCGAGGTGATCGGCATCCATTGACGTGATGCAAGAAACATTGGGATGCAAATGCAAAAAAGAACGATCAAACTCATCGGCTTCAACGACAGTAACCGTTTTACCAGAACCAATCAAATTGGAATTGTAATTTTCAACGATACCTCCTAAAAATGCGGTTACATCGACACCACTTTCATATAAAATATGTCCCAAAATACTTGACGTCGTTGTTTTTCCGTGCGTTCCAGCTACTGCAAAACAATAGGTGTCTTTCGTAATTAACCCCAATACTTCGGCACGCTTTTTAATTACATAATCGCGTTCTACAAAATAATTCCATTCGGAGTGGGCTATTGGAACGGCGGGGGTTACAACCACCAATGTATTTTCAGCATAAAATTCTTTGGGAATTTGATTGATATCGTCATCAAAATGAATCGCCAAACCCAATGCTTGCAATTCATCGGTCAATTGGGTTTCAGTTTTGTCATACCCTGCCACATTTTTTCCAATGTATTGAAAATAACGAGCCAATGCACTCATGCCGATACCGCCGATGCCGATAAAATAGACGTTATGTATTTGGTTTAGATTCATATTTTTTTGTTTCAGGTTTCAAGTTTTATTGGTTTCAGGTGATCAACATGAAACGAAGCACTTGAAACATTTAAACTAATTTAATTATTGCTTGAACAATTTCTTTTGTTGCGTTTGGCTTGGCTAATTTTTTAATATTTTGACCCAACTCGGTTTGCAAACTTTCGCTTGCAAGTAAGTCCGTTACTATTTTTTCAAATGTTTGATCCAATTCCGATTCTTTGATCAATAATGCACCCCTCTTATCGGCAATAGCTTTCGCGTTTTTCGTTTGATGGTCTTCTGCAACATTGGGTGATGGAATAAAAATTGTGGGCTTTCCTACTATGCACAACTCCGAAACCGAGGAGGCCCCCGATCGTGAAATAATTACATCTGCGGCAGCGTAAACCAAGTCCATTCGATCAATAAACGCAACCACCTGAACGCCTTCTTTTTCATTGTATTGGGCATACTCATTTAGATAGAGTTTTCCGCATTGCCAAATGATTTGACAATTTTGTTGCAAAAGAAACTCCAATTCTTTTGCAAGAAGTTGGTTGATTCTTCGCGCACCCAAACTTCCACCCAACACTAAAATTGTTTTTTTAGAAGGATCCAAATTAAAATATTGTATTGCTTCCATTTTATCAGCCGAGACCAATAAATCTTGACGCACTGGATTACCTGTAAGTATCATTTTTTCTTTTGGAAAGAATCGTTCTAAATTTTCATAGGCCACACAGATCGCATTGGCTTTCTTTGCTAACAATTTATTGGTAATTCCAGGATATGAATTTTGCTCCTGAATTACAGTTGGTATACCAAATAACGAAGCCACTTTTAACACGGCACCACTAGCAAAACCACCCGTTCCTATTACCACATCGGGCTTAAATCGTTGTACTATAAAAAACGACTTGATAAGACTTGCAACAAGCTTCAGTGGAAACAACGCATTTTGAAAGCTTAACTTTCTTTGCAAACCCGCTATCCATAATCCTTTGATATCATAACCCGCTTGAGGCACTTTTTGCATTTCCATTTTATCTTGTGCGCCCACAAAAAGAAACTTTGCCTCTGGATAAAGAGCCTTCAACTCATTGGCAATTGCAACCGCAGGGTAGATATGTCCACCTGTTCCGCCGCCACTAATTATGAATTTTGGTTGTTTCATTTATTCTTTATTTCGAACACTGTTCATTGGATTTTCACCGTTTATCAAACTGTCGCCTTCTATATCTTTTACTTCCTCACGTATGGAATATTTCAATTCGTCTAATTTTTGTTGGTTTTCCTCAGATGGATGCTCTTCATTAATAGCCACCTGCGCATCAATCAATTGTTGAAGTGCTTCATCACGTTTTCTTTTTTCTTCCAAATCCAATGCTACTTCTTCTTCTTTTTTGGTAACACTCAAGATGATCCCTATTGCAATACACGTCATCCAAATGGAAGTCCCTCCACTACTAATCAAGGGTAAGGGCTGACCGGTAACAGGTAATAATTCAACCGCTACCCCCATATTGATGAATGCTTGGAAAATAATTGGGAATCCCAATCCGATGATCAACAATTTGCCAAATAATGTGCTGGCCTTTTGGGCATCTATAATGAAACGAATAAACAAAAGCAGATACAAGAACAGTATACCAACTGCGCCTATCAATCCGTATTCTTCTACAATAATCGCAAAAATAAAATCAGAAGAAGACTGGGGTAAAAAGTGTTTTTGTACACTTTTTCCAGGCCCTAATCCATATATTTTTCCAGAAGCAATTGCAATTTTTGCATTTTCTATTTGGTAATCATCATCACTAGGTTTGTCATCAAAGAAACTATCAATACGACTCATCCAAGTATCAACACGATTGGGCATTGCGTCTGGAAATGCTTTTGCTACCATGACAAAGAAAATCAAACTTGCGAAACCAGATCCAACAATAAATCCTAAATATTTGAGTGGATATTGTCCGATAAAAACCAACATACATACCATGGAAAAGATTAAGGCCGTGGTCGAAAAATTGGCAGGAAGCACCAAAGCTAATATCACAAAAACGGGCAGCCAAAGCTCTAATAAGGATTCTTTAAAGGAATATTCTTTATCGCTCACTTTTGCCAAGTAACGGGCTACATATATCATGAGTACAATAAAAGCAATAGTAGAGGTTTGAAAACTAATGCCCACAAATGGAATTTGAATCCAACGACTGGCATTGGCCCCGTCAATAACGGTTCCTTTAAATAGGGTATAAATTAGCAACAAGATTACTAAAGGTATTCCAAAAATGGACAACGCTTTGAAATAATGGTAAGGGGTTTTATGAATGAAAAACACGATAGCAAATCCAAACATGACGTGAACAAAATGTTTGAAAAGATAACCAATGGTCGACCCTTTTCCAATCACATAAACTAAGTTTGTACTGGCACTATATACGGGTAAAAAAGAAACCAGTGCCAATAGAAACACTATGGCCCAAATGGTTTTATCACCTCTTATTTTACCTATAATATCGAACATATCTTTTTGTATAATGTATATTGTATTGTTGTATTTTGATTGATAATTGGTCTATAAATGTTATTTATAGCTTCTTATTTGTTTTTGGGTTTTGGAATTTATTATTTGGAATTTTTACAAATTATAAATCGCTTGTTTGAATTGGTTGCCTCTATCTTCATAGTTTTCAAACAAATCAAAACTCGCACATGCTGGCGACAACAATACACTATCCCCTTTCTCAGACAAACGTTTAGCAATTTGAACGGCTTCAGCCATAGATGTGGTTTCCACCATAATATCAACTACATTGTTAAACGCGTTGCTGATTTTGGAATTGTCGACTCCCAAACAAACAATGGCTTTTACTTTTTCACGCACTAAAGGCATTAACTCATCGTAATCATTTCCTTTGTCAACCCCACCAACAATCCATACTGTAGGCGTTGTCATACTATCCAAGGCATAAAAAACTGAGTTGACATTGGTTGCTTTTGAATCATTGATATATTGAACACCTTGTATTTTTAATACTTTTTCCAAACGGTGTTCGGCACCTTGAAAATTAGTCAAACTCTCTCGAATGGTTTGCTTTCTAATTTTCAACAATTGCGCAACTGCTGTTGCAGCCATTGCATTTTTAATGTTGTGTTTACCTTCTAGGGCTAGTTCGTTGATTGGCATAGTAAATACGTCGTTATTAATTGTGCTAAATAAATTATCTTCTTCTAAATAAGCGCCTTCTTGTTCTGGTTTTACGTGTAACGAGAAGGGCACTTGATTGGCATTAATTGTATTTTGTTTTAGCCAATTTTGAATGGCTTCATCCTCCTGATCATAAATCAAATAATCGGCTTTTGTTTGGTTTTTGGTAATTCTAAATTTGGAAGCGATGTACAAACTATAATCATAATTGTAGCGATCCAAATGATCTGGGCTGATATTCGTAATTATGGCAATGTGTGGCTTGTAATTGATGATGCCGTCCAATTGAAAACTACTGAGTTCCAAAACATAGACATCGTGTTTGTTTTCGGCCACTTGCCAGGCAAAACTTTTTCCAATATTTCCTGCTAGTGCTACATTTAACCCCCCTTGTTTTAAAACGTGATGGGTCAATAATGTGGTAGTAGTTTTCCCGTTACTGCCGGTAATCCCCACGGTAACTGCATCGGTGAATGGCGCTGCAAATTCAATTTCTGAAATGACCGACACCCCTTTTTCAATTAGTTTTTTTACTATTGGGGCTTTATCCGGAATCCCTGGGCTTTTCATCACCACATCGGCATTCAATATTAGGGCTTCGGTATGTTGCTCCTCTTCCCAAACAATTTCATTACTGGTAAGAACTTCTTTGTACGTTTCTTTTATTTTTCCAAAATCGGATACAAAAACCTCATATCCTTTTTGTTTTCCTAATATTGCGGTACCTACTCCGCTTTCGCCACCTCCTAAAACAACCAATCGCATGTTATCGTAATTTTAGCGATACCAAAGAGAAAATGGCCAACAATATTCCTACAATCCAAAAGCGGGTAACAATTCTACTTTCATGATATCCTTTCTTTTGATAATGATGGTGCAAAGGCGACATTAAAAAAACACGTCTTCCTTCGCCATATTTCTTTTTGGTGTATTTAAAATAACTTACTTGTATGATCACTGAAAGGTTTTCGGCTAAGAAAATGGCACATACTACAGGAATCATCATTTCTTTTCGAATGGCAATTGCAATTACTGCAATGATTCCGCCAATAGTCAAACTACCAGTATCGCCCATAAAAACAGATGCTGGATAGGCGTTATACCATAAAAATCCAACCAAAGCTCCTACAAATGCAGCGATATACACCGTCATTTCTCCCGCATTGGGGATATACATGATGTTCAAATAATCAGAAAAAATAATATTTCCCGAAACGAACGTAAATAATCCAAGTGTCAATACTGAAATGGCCGAAGTACCTGCCGCCAAACCATCAATTCCGTCGGTTAAATTGGCACCGTTTGATACGGCTGTGATGATCAAGATAACCATTGGAATAAAAATCAACCAAGCGTAATTTTTATAATCATCCCCCATAAATGAAAGAATTTCAGCATAATCAAACTCGTTATTTTTCATAAACGGAATGGTCGTTGCCGTGGATTTTTCTTCTAAATCTGAAGGTTTGATATTGTTTTCAATTTTTATGCGCGAGTTTAGGGTATCTTTTCGAACCGTTACATCCGGACTCAAGTACAATACCGTTCCTACAATTAAACCCAAACCTACTTGACCAATTACTTTAAATATTCCTTTTAATCCTTGTTTGTCTTTTTTAAATATCTTGATGTAATCATCAATAAATCCGATAGTACCCATCCATACCGTTGTCATGATCAACAAGATGATGTAGATGTTGTTTAACTTTGCCAATAAAAACACTGGGATCAAAGTAGCCAAGATGATAATGATACCCCCCATAGTTGGAGTGCCCGCTTTAGCCGTTTGACCATCTAATCCCAATTCGCGAACCGTTTCTCCAACTTGCTGATTTCTCAAATAGTTGATGATTTTTTTACCGTAAATCGTAGCGATCAACAACGACAAAATAAAGGCCAATGCCGAACGAAAAGTTATGTATTGAAATACCCCAGCTCCGGGAACATCAAATGTTTTGTCTAAATATTGAAAAATATAGTATAACATAATTTTGGCTTCGTTTTAAAGGTTACTATGGTCTTTCTATTTTTGTAATTGTTGTAATAATTCGGTAACTATTTTTAAATCATCAAAATCATATCGCACGCCCTGTATTTCTTGATACGTTTCATGGCCTTTACCGGCAATCAAAATAATATCATTGGGATTGGCCAATTGGCAAGCTGTTTTGATGGCTTGTTTTCGATCCAAAATGGAAAGCGTTTTTTTATAATGTTGAGGCGCTACCCCTTTTTCCATTTCTTGAATAATCGCTTCGGGATCTTCAGTTCTTGGATTATCGGCTGTAAAAATAGCCTTATCACTCAATGAGGCTGCTATCTCGGCCATGATAGGACGTTTGCTCGTATCGCGATCTCCGCCGCAACCTACCACTGTGATTAACTGTTCGTTTTTGGTACGAATATCTTCAATAGTTTGTAACACATTTTCTAAGGCATCGGGTGTATGTGCATAATCTACAATTGCCGTAATTTTAGTATCTGAAACAATAAATTGAAAGCGACCCGAAACACTCTCGAGTTCAGAAAGCAATCGCAACGCTTCAACCTTTTCAATTCCCAATTCTACCGCAACTGCAAAAATGGCAAGTAAATTATAAGCATTGAACGAACCAATTAATTTAACCCATACTTCGTTATCATTGATTTTCAACAACAATCCCGATAATTGATTTTCTAATATTTGCGCTTTATAATCGGCATAGGATTTTAAAGCGTAGGTGATTTTTTTAGCTTTGGTATTTTGGAGCATGATGCCTCCATTTTTGTCGTCGCCGTTTGTAATAGCGAAAGCGGTCTTAGATAACTGATCAAAAAACGCTTTTTTTACATCGCGATATTCGGCAAAAGTGTTGTGATAATCTAAATGATCATGGGAAAGATTGGTAAAAACACCTCCAGCAAATTCTAATGCCGCGGTTCGTTTTTGATGAATACCATGCGAACTCACCTCCATGAAACAAAATTCACAACCTTCTTGCACCATTTGGTCCAAATAATAATTGAGTGTTAACGAATCGGGAGTAGTATGCGTTGCTTTAAATTCATCAGCATCGACCATAATTTTTACCGTAGACAACAAACCTACTTTATAACCTGCTTTTTTAAAAAGTTGGTACAACAAAGACGCTATTGTCGTTTTGCCATTGGTTCCGGTTACGCCCACTAATTTTATTTTAGCAGAAGGGTTTTCATAAAAATTAGCCGATAAATAAGCCAACGCTTCATTTGTATCGGCTACTTGTATAAAAGTAACTCCAGCTGTTAATTCACTAGGAAATGCTTCACAAATAATAACGCGAGCGCCCAATGCAATTGCTTTTTCAATATAATCATGTCCGTCAGAAAGCGTCCCTCGTATGGCAACAAAAACAGCATCCAATTCGATTTTTCTGGAATCAAATTCGATTTTTGAAATAGCCACATCTGTTGAACCGTGAACGGCTTCAAGGCTAACTTTGTACAATATGTCTTTTAAACGCTTCACGATAATTCGATAATGATGGTTTGATTAGTGTTTATTTTTTGACCCGATGCTATGGATTGTCTTTTTACGCGTCCAACGCCCATTACTTTTACTTTCAACCCTAAGTTTTCTAATAAGGCCACGGCATCCATTGCCTCCATTCCTTTTACATTTGGAACTACATGGTCTTCTTTTACAACGTCTTGGTAATAATTAGCATATTTCTTTTCTTGCGACACCACTTTTGCGTCGATGTTTTTCACATGATTTGTTGCTGGCGAATCGGTAAATATTTTTTGAGCAATTCTTTTAAAAACGGGTCCGGCAACATCCGCTCCATAATATCCCACAGACTTATCGGGCTTGTGAATCACTACGATACAAGAATATTTAGGTTGTACCGCTGGAAAATACCCTACAAAAGAAGAAGCATAATACATATCCGGTTTCCCATAATTTACTTGGGCTGTACCTGTTTTTCCTGACATTGAAAAATCTTTGGAATATAATTTTGAACCGGTTCCTTTTTTAACCACATTTTCTAAAACCGCATGCACCTTATTTAATGTTTCTTGCGAACAAATTTTTGGGTGAATCACTTCGGTGTTGAATTTTTTAATGGTTTTGTTCCATTCTTTTACTTCACTCACAAATAGTGGCTTTACCATCACACCATTATTTGCCACTGCATTATACAATGTTAAGGTTTGTAACGGTGTTACCATCAACCCATATCCAAATGCCATCCATGGTAAACTGGTTCCCGACCAACCACTTGTTCCGGGATAAGGGATATACGTTCGCCCTTCCCCTTTAATCGGCAATCCCAGTGGTTTGTGCAACCCATAACTTTTTATGCGATCTACAAATTGTTTGGGATTATCTTTATAATTGTTGAAAACCGATTGAACCAAAACGGTGTTTGAAGAGACTTCAAAACCTCTGGCCAAGGATATTTTACCATAACCCCCTTTATGAGAATCTCTTACCCAACTTTTATAATATTGTATTTGCCCTCCTCGAGAATCATACACCGTACTCGTATCGGCTTTTTTATCATCTAAAACGGCAATTAAATCCATCAACTTAAACGTAGAACCGGGTTCGTGAGATTCTGCAATGGCATAATTTTGGGTTTCAAAATACGTCCCGTCTTCTGCTCTTCCTAAATTGGCAATCGCTTTGATATGACCCGTTTTGGTTTCCATTACTACCACACATCCATGATCGGCTTTATAAATTTCCAATTGCTTTAGTAAGGCATGGTGTGCAATATCTTGAATGTATACATCGATAGTAGATATGATATCATAGCCATCTTGCGGATCTTTTTCATTGACATCACTAATGGGCTTCCATTGATTTTTTGCAATTTTTTGCATCATTCGATGCCCATTTTTACCGTTCAAATATGCTCTAAAGGCATATTCCAAGCCTTTCCCATCTTCATTCGATCGCTCATACCCAATGGTTCGTTTTGCAACCAATCCAATAGGATGTTTACGAACGGTTTTTTGTTCGATTATGATACCGCCTTTATTGGCTCCTTTATTAAAAATTGGAAATGTTTTTAACCGAACTTGATCGGTATAACTTAGTTTTTTACCAATATAAGCATAGCGGCTTTTGTGCGCTCGTGCTTTCTGTAATTTTGTTTGATAATAACCCGAAGGCTTTCCAAACATAACGGCTAAGGAATCCGAAAGCCCTCTGATGTTGTTGTTAAAAAGAGTATCAGCAGGAACTACAGCATCAAAATACACCGCATACTCTGGAATAGAAGTGGCTAGTAAACTGCCGTCAGCCGAGTATACATTTCCCTTGTTGGCAGGAATTGGAAAATTTTTAACCGTACGTTTATTGCCTAAATTTCGATAATATTTTCCTTCTACCCATTGAATATTGTTGAGTTTGATCAAAACCAAGGCTGCCATTATAAAAAATAGAACGGCTACAAAATACATGCGATACGATATTTTTTTATCTTCTATTGCCATATCTTTAATTTATCCCAAAAACTCTTTTTTTCTTTTTTTCGTTCGACTACAATTTTTACTGGAGGCACTTCCGAAGGAACGATTTGTCGCACTTCCATTTTTTGAGCCACTGTCGATTCCATTCTCAACTTCATCAACTCGGAACGTTTGTCTACAAACTCAGAACGCAATTCTTTAACTTGATTCGTTAATTCGGTAATCTTATAATTTTTTGCATCATACTGGTGATTATTTGCAATCATGATCATCCCTAATACCACCAAAAAAACAATAAATTTCCAATTCTTAAGTGCATCGTCACTCACTAGAAACTTGGCTTTTAATAAACTGTAAATTCCGTTTTTCATGTGTTATATTTTTTCTGCCACTCTTAATTTTGCACTTCGAGCTCTATTATTGATAGCAATTTCGGCATCGGTTGGCACAATTAATTTTTCGATCATTTTAAAGGGCACTTCAAAATTTCCAAAAAAATCACGCTCAGGTTCGCCTTCAAACAAGCCATTTCTAAAAAAACGTTTCACCAAACGGTCTTCTAACGAGTGATACGAAATCACGCTCAATCGCCCACCAGGTTTTAATATTTCTAATGATTGCTCTAAGAATTCCTTCAACACATCCATTTCTTGGTTCACTTCAATTCGAATGGCCTGATAAATTTGGGCTAATATTTTATTGCTCTTGTGTGCTGGTAAAAATTTGGCCAAAACTTGTTTCAATTGTTCCGAATTTTTGATGTCTTTATCTTTTCGAGCCATTACAATCACATTTGCCATTGCTCTGGCATTTTTTAATTCACCATATTGAAACAACACACGGGCAATATCTTGTTCGTCATATTCATTAATCACATGATAAGCACTCAATTCTCCTTTTTGATTCATTCGCATATCGAGTTCCGCATCAAATCGGGTCGAAAAACCGCGTTCGGCTACATCAAACTGATGAGATGAAACACCCAAATCTGCTAATATTCCGTCGACTTGTTTGATGCCGTGAAAACGCAAAAAACGTTTTATAAACCGAAAATTTTCATTGATTAACAAAAACCGATCATCTGCAATGGCATTGTTCAATGCATCAACATCTTGATCAAAAGCAATTAATTTTCCGTTGATACCCAAACGACTTATCATTTCACGAGAATGACCACCTCCACCAAAAGTTACATCCACATAAATCCCATCCGGATGGATATTTAATCCATCTACCGTCTCTTTTAATAATACCGGATTATGATAATCCATCTGCGTCGTCATTTAAATTACCCATTACTTCTTCCGCCAGTTCCGCAAAATCATCCGTTGCATTTTCAATTGCATTTTCATAACTGCCTTTATCCCATATTTCCACGATATTGATGGCTGAGTTCAACACAATATCTTTTTCAATACTTGCAAAAACCACTAAATCTTTTGGTATCAAAAGCCTTCCTGTAGCATCTATTTCTACCATTTTCACGCCCGCAGTAAATCGTCGAATAAAATCGTTGTTCTTTTTAACAAAACGATTCAATTTATTGATTTTCAACATCATTTTATCCCATTCTGACATGGGAAACAACTCTAAGCAGGGCTGAAAAACAGATCGTTTCAATACGAATCCACCCTCTAAAGAACCCAATTGTTTCTTCAAGGTAGTGGGCAACATCAGACGCCCTTTAGCATCTACTTTGCATTCGTATGTTCCAATTAATGTTTTCAATTCTATTACTGTTTGAATAAGGACAAAATTAAATAAATTTTACCACTTTTTACCACAAAATACCACTTTGTTAATAAGTTTTGATGAAACAAAGCGTAAAAAACCACTTTTAATGAAGTGCTGTTTACAAAACGTTCAAAAATTCAAGGTTTCTTGCCTTATTAAAAAATTATTCCCCTCTAATCTCCTTGTTAATTACTGCCTTAAAATTGTTGATAACTAAACCGTTAAGCCAAATCCAAGCAAGAATGGGGCACTGAATTTTTTTTCTTTACTTTCCGCAATAAAATAGTATATTTGTCGCACAGGATAACCAACACTTTACGTGCATTTATGTTAAAAAAAGAAAAGAAATACACCTATTTTGAGGCCGGAGAAGGAACACCAATCTTAATCTTACATGGATTAATGGGCGGGCTAAGTAATTTTGAAGGTGTAGCACAATTTTTCCCTTCAAAAGGATATAAAGTGGTGATTCCAGAATTGCCCATTTACACTCAAAACATTTTAAAAACCAATGTAAAAGCGTTTTCAAAATTTGTAAAAGATTTTATTCTTTATAAAGGTTTCGACCAAGTAATTTTAGTTGGAAATTCATTAGGAGGTCACATTGGTTTGTACCACACTAAAATGTATCCTAGCCTAGTAAAAGCACTTGTAATTACTGGTAGCTCTGGGTTATATGAGAGCGGAATGGGGGAAAGTTATCCAAAACGTGGTGACTATGAATACATCAAAAAGAAAGCAGAAGATGTGTTTTATGACCCTAAAATTGCTACAAAAGAAATTGTTGACGAGGTATTTGCAACGGTAAACGATCGCATCAAATTGATCAAAACATTAACGATTGCTAAAAGCGCTATTCGTCACAATATGGCAAAAGATTTGCCAAAAATGAAGACACCTACCTGTATTATTTGGGGTAAAAATGATAAAGTTACACCGCCAAATGTAGCCGAAGAATTCAATAAATTATTGCCCAATTCGGAGCTGTTTTGGATTGACCAATGTGGCCATGCCGCTATGATGGAACATCCAGATACCTTCAACGAAATAGTATTTGATTGGCTTCAAAAAAATAATCTTTAAAAAAGCACTACTTCCGAATTGATTTAACATTGTTGCATCTTCGATTTCGGAATTTCTTTCAAATTAGATTCTGACACGAGCTTGCGAATTGACGAAGTAATCGAATTCAGAATGACAATATATATGTTATGAAAATTAATACTGCCGAATTTGTCATAAGTAATTCAGAAGTGGATAAATGTCCGAAAGAACGTTTGCCTGAATATGCTTTTATTGGTCGCTCCAATGTGGGTAAGTCTTCCTTGATCAATATGTTGACCAATCATAAAAATTTGGCAAAAACCTCTTCTAAACCAGGAAAAACGCAACTGATCAACCACTTTAAAATCAACAGCAATTGGTTTTTAGTAGATTTACCGGGTTATGGATATGCACGAGTGTCAAAAAAGACAAAAGCGGTTTTCCAACAATTTATCATGGATTATTTTGAACAACGAGAACAACTTGTTTGTGCTTTTGTATTGATTGACATCCGATTGGAAGCCCAAAAGATTGATTTGGAATTCATGGAATATTTAGGCGAAAGCGAAATTCCGTTTGCAATTATTTTTACCAAATCCGATAAATTAGGAAAAAATAAAGTCAACAACCATGTTGAAGCCTATAAAAAACAACTCTTAGCTGGAGATTGGGCCGAAATGCCCCCTTATTTTGTAACTTCTTCCTTAGAAGCCATCGGAAGAGACGGTATTTTAGAATACATCCAACAGATTAACGAAGATATCTTTAAAAACGAAGGATTTGTTTAAGATAAAAAGAGCCGCTAATCGCGGCTCTTTTTATGCTTTTAATTCCATTTTTTCAGCAAAATAATCACAAAAATCGCGCATGGTGTCTGCCATTTTTTCATCGGCCGTAGCCCGTTGAAATGTATCGGCCATTGCCACCAAGGTTTGATGAAAAAATTGCTTCATTTCGTCTACAGGCATCTCTTTTGTCCATAAATCAATACGAAGTGTTTCTTTTGCTTTGCTATCCCAAACCGATAACAATAGTGCTTTTGCCTCTTCTTGCTCAACTCCTCCATCTTGGGCAGTCCACATTAATTTTTCGGGCACATTATTATCATCTAAACCTACCGTAATTTTAATATCTGATTTTTTCATAAACGTGTTATTGCTTCTTTGGTTTGTATTTAGAGTTTTCAAAAATTGTCTTGGTATCCATTGCCATTAATTGTTCTAAGGTTACGTCATCGTTATTTTCCATATAACTCCTAACGATTTGCCAACCCAACCATTGCCCAACGCGACCTGGTGTTTGATTGTCAATTTCTAAATAGAATTTAGAAAATGGCGCCGGATAAATAAAGCGTTGTTCGTTCTTTGGATTCGAGTCAAACAAGAGCTTGTTCTCAACCAAATTACTCCACATGTAATATTCATTTTCTTGACAAAATTTAAGTTGCATTTCAGTATACCCAATTTTATGAGCATCAGAATATTCTGGAATTAGTTTGTCTTTGATATACAATTCCTTACCATAGTATATCATGGCTGATAATAAGGTACGATCACTTGGAGTAGCAATTTTTCCATAACAAAAACTGGAAACTAGATTGGGTACTATTTGGTTGTCTTCCAATTCTACTTTTTTATATTCTGGAAAATCGACATAAAAACGATGATTTTTTCCCAAATAACAATCCAGAGAAACCAACGCCAATGTGTCTACATAAAACACTTTACCCTCCATATCTACTTCATTGATGAGTGTAATTACTCGAGGTGTCTTGTATTTTGGGAAATAATACTGCACGTGTGCAAATAGTTTTTCCAAATCACCTTCCACTTTTCCAAGGGTTGGGTATTTTAGTTGAACCTCGCGATACAATTCTTTCAGTAATGGGTTTTTCATTTTGTTCACCCAAACCGAATCGGCATTACCGGCTGGAAAAAAGAAGGGATATTTTGCCTTTATTTGAGGAAGCTCTTCTGGTTTTGAACCAAAAAAGGCCTGATCAAATCGTTCCACTTTAAAAGTGACCGGAATTTGGGCTACTGCTTCTTCTATTTTACTTTCTTCTTTACAAGAAAAAAAACAAACTGCAATTAGCGCAAATAATAATTGCTTCATATGGCGTATTTTTATAATTTTAACAACGAATTATTCGGCTACAAATATACAGTTATCGACTCATAAATTTTCATAAAAAATGACAAATTCTACTCCTTTTCAAGCGGAAAAAATAAATGAATTCATTGTAAAATGGTTGCGTGATTATGCAACTAACGCTAAAGTGAAGGGATTTGTTGTAGGCATCTCAGGCGGAATTGACAGTGCGCTTACCTCAACCTTGTGTGCACAAACCGGTTTTCCTACATTATGCATAGAAATGCCAATTCACCAAGCAGAAAGTCATGTAAATCGTGTGAATGAACATATTGCACAACTAAAAAACAGATTTCCCAATGTTCTAAGTGAACGAGCAGATCTAACACCTGTATTCGATCAATTCAAGGCGCAAGTCACTTCATCTGTAAACGAAACGGCTCTTGCTTTATCATTAGCCAATACTCGCGCTCGTTTGCGCATGACTACTCTATATTATTTTGCTGGAATACATGGTTTTTTAGTCGCTGGAACCGGGAATAAAGTAGAAGATTTTGGTGTAGGATTTTTTACAAAATATGGCGACGGCGGCGTAGATATTAGTCCGATTGCCGATTTGGTAAAAAGCGAAGTGCGCCAATTAGCGGCCTACTTGGAGGTTCCCCAAAGTATTTTAACAGCAAAGCCAACCGACGGACTTTTTGGTGATGATCGGAGTGATGAAGACCAAATTGGCGCCAATTATGATGAATTAGAATGGGCGATGCAACAAATGGAATCCGGCAAAAAAGAAACGGATTTCGCTGGAAGAGAAGCCACAGTTTTTGGCATCTATAAACGCTTACATTTGCTCAACCAACACAAAATGCAAGCCATACCCGTTTGTTTACTTCCTCATCATCTAAAATAATTATCTTGCTAATTAACAGCTAATTACAATATTTAATTACTAACTTTGACGCGTTAGTTTAAGTACTGTAATTAATTCGCTATGATAAAATTATGTATTGCAGATAGTGCTCCGGTGATTGCCTTTGGAATTCATTCCTATTTTAAAAATCATGCCGATATTGTATGCGTATCTATTGCTAAAAATGTAGCACAATTGCTACAAGAACTCCAATCCAAAGAAATTGATCTTCTGCTTTTGGATTTAGAATTAGACGGGTTTACAAGCCTTCGCGATCTCAAAAGCCTATTGAACGATTATCCCCAACTAAAAATCATCTTATTTACTAACGCACCCGAAAAAGTGTATGCGCAAGCGGCATTAAAATTGGGCGTGACTACTTTTATTTCAAAAAAATCATCCTTATATACCCTAGAAGAAAGCGTACTTCGAGTTGCAAAAAGCACGAAACATCAAAAGGAAATAATCACTACAGCTCAAGAAAAAAAAACAGAACGCTTGCATAAAAAAATATCGAACCGAGAAATTGATGTACTGCGTTATTTGAGTATGGGTAAAAAGAATAAAGAAATTGCGCAACTTTTAGGAATAGACGAAAAAACAATCAGCACCTATAAATTGAGATTATTAACAAAATTAAGCGTGACCAACTTGGTGGATTTACTCCAAAAAGCAAAAGATTTAGAGATCCTCTAATGATAGCGTGACAAAACCCTTCCCAATCGTTTTGAAAAAATATGGGTTAGCCCCAAATAAGCCATGGCCATTTCCAATGCTTCTCGATTGTCTATTTCGACATCAGTCGTAAGGCTGTTTTTTAAAGTGTCTATAATATTATTGACCAAATACCAGCGTAATGTAATGATGGTTTCGGTTACATACTGACTGATCGTCTCTTCTTTTTGCTTGACATAAATTTGCTGCACTTCCCATTTATGTAGCACTTCACGTTCTTCATTCATTAAAATGGACGTTACTTCATGGGCCAATTCTTCGGGAAGGTGTATTAAATATTTTTCCAATTCAAACACTTCATTCTCATTGAAATAAGCAATCAAATGATTGTAAATAGCTTTAAATAATGGATTGGCCAATTCTACCTCATCTTCTTGCAAACTCATATATACCCTTTGGAATACTTTGAAATTCTTTTTTTCAATTACCTCGGTATATTCGCCTTCTTCATTTTCCGTTAAGATAGTGTCCTCAAATTCTACTTCTTTGGATCCGTATAACAATAAAATTTGAATAATTTTATGTTCCAATTCGTATTGAATATCTACTTTGGCAGTAGGCTCCGTTAGGTCATTTTTAACAACCTGGAACGCCTTTTGTTCTTCTTTATAATGCTTGTTCGCTTCCGTCAGATCTTTTTTAACCAACTGCGCTAAAGTATTAAAAAGCACATCTTCGGAAATATCCATTATTCTTGAACATTCTTTGATGTATACCTCACGCTTGATACGATCTGGAATCTTTGAAATACTAACAACCATATCGCGAATTAAATCGGCTTTTTTTATGGGATCGTTTTTGGCCTCTTGCATCAATAAAGACGCTTTGAACTGAATGAAATCTTTTGCATTCTCTTCAAAATAGCGCTGCAAGTCTTCAAAAGAAGTTTTTCGAGCAAAACTATCGGGGTCGTCACCATCGGGGAACGTGCATACTTTTACATTCATCCCAGCCTCCAAAATCAAATCGATTCCACGAATCGAAGCGCGTAATCCAGCTGCATCCCCATCAAAAAGTACGGTAATATTAGGCGTTAAACGATTGATCAATCTTATTTGATCGGGTGTTAATGCTGTTCCGGAAGAAGCCACTACATTTTCAATGCCGGCTTGATGCATTTGAATTACATCGGTATACCCTTCTACCAAATAACAATTATTTAGCTTGGCAATGGATTGTTTCGCATGAAAAATACCGTATAATACTTTACTCTTGTGGTAAATATCACTTTCGGGCGAATTGAGGTATTTTGCGGCTTTTTTATCGTTGGTTAAAATTCGACCACCAAATCCTAAAACCCGACCGCTCATACTCTGAATCGGAAACATAACCCGACCTTTAAAACGGTCAAATTGTTTGTCTTCTTTTACAATTGACAAACCGGTTTTATCGAGATATTCTAATTTATATCCTTTGCCTAAGGCTTCTTTTGTAAAGGCGTCCCAAGTTTCTGGCGAATACCCCAAACCAAATTTCTTAATGGTATCTGAAGTAAAACCGCGTTCTTTAAAATAGGATAATCCAATGGCTTTGCCTTCTTCTGATTCTAATAAGGTGTGGTGAAAATATTTCTGTGCAAATTCAGAAACCAAATACATACTCTCTTTCTCGTTGGCTTGCGCAGCATCTTCATCGGTTTGAACCGTTTCTTCTATTTCAATATTGTATTTTACCGCCAAGTATTTAATCGCTTCTGGATAGGTAAAATGCTCGTGTTCCATCAAAAAAGTCACCGCATTTCCGCCTTTTCCAGATGAAAAATCTTTCCAAATTTGTTTTACAGGAGATACCATAAACGAAGGCGACTTTTCATTCACAAACGGACTCAGGCCTTTCAAATTACTTCCGGCACGCTTGAGTTGGACAAAATCACCAATCACCTCCTCAACACGGGCGGTTTCAAATACTTTTTCTATGGTGTCTTTTGAGATCAATTTTGATTTTCAGATTTTCAGATAATGGAAAAACGAATTCAAAGTTACAAAGTTAATCCATAAAAAAAGGTATAAAAACAAAAAAGTACTTCATTGCTGAAGTACTTTTTCAAAACAAAGAACCTAACCTAACTCTTACTTTTAATTAAAATCAAAGCGTATACCTAATGAAACGTTGTTTTGATCTATTGTATTGTGTTTGAACATCGGATTTAAGTCATATTTAACATATAGACTGGCGGAACGGTACCCAATATAGGTACTTAATCCATAGGTAAAATCGGAAACATTAAAGTTGGATTTTTGTTTATTCTTTACTTTTTCACCATTTTCTTCAAAGCACAGCAATTGTTTGGATTTCACACGAATCCCCGAGTATCCACCGATTCCAATTCGTACAGATTCATGCGTTGTGAAATAGGTTTTAGTTCCATCTTTGGATGTTTTCTTGGGAGAAAAATCAAATTCAAGATGCAAAGGAAGCGTTAGAAATACATTTCGAAATCGGGAATCATCAAGATGACGAGAAGCCGTTACCAAATTAGTCTGATTGCCCTCTTTTACAAAAAAGCGATTATCGGTTGGACGAAGGTTATTATACATCAACGTTAAACCATATTTAACATGAAGTAAATTATGATTTTGCAACAATCTTGAATTGTATGTAACCCCCCATTCGTAAAAATGAGAACCCCAAACCCGATAATCAGAATCTTCTAAAGACGCTCCTTTAGTGATCAAATTATTCAAACCAAAGGCGAAAACAAATTGTGAAGTGGTTCTTTTTGATATGCGTTCAATCTTGTCTTGTTCGCCTTTATATACCTTCATAGAACCCACATTAATTTCTGTGTGATTTACCCCAATAGAATCTTTTGAGTTACTTCCTAAAATAATCGTTGTTCCTCCTTTTTTAATGGTGTCGGCAGCAATAATCTTACCCTCTACTTTATCTTTTACCAGTTGCGCCAATTTTGCTTCCTGAAGGGCAACTTTAGTTTCAATATTATTAGCACGCTCTTGTGCTATATTCGCCTTTAATTCTTTTCCTTTTTCTGAACTAATTTTTCCTTCTTTTATTTTTAAATCAATTGCTTCTACTTCAATTTTTAAAGCATTTTTCTCTTCTTTTGTTATCATTTCAATAGTTAAGGCAATTTCCTTAACTTGTTGTTCAAACGTTTTGTCCTGAGCTACAGATTTTGTAACAAATCCAAACACCATAACTAAGGTGTATAAAATAATTTTTTGCATGACTTTTTGGTGTTAATTAATTTTTATCTATTCATAATTTCGATTCACTAATGCCGATTTAGCATCTTGAATTTTCTTTGACAACTTATCTAAGGTACTCTCTTTATGGGTATCGTCTAATTCCTTTTCAACACTAGTCAATAAGGAAGCCGCATCTACTTTAATTCTTGGTTTAACTATTGTTTTTTTATCCGACGGAATACTTTTTGCAGCGGATTGAACTTCGGCTAACAAATCGTCTGGAGAGTAGTATTTATTGGTATTGGGAGCTGGGTGTTGGAGGATGGGTGTTGGGTTTGCTTCAATTGTATTTTTCGCATTAGTCAATTCATTTGTTCCGACAGTTTTTATAAATTTTGATTGTTTTTTTGAATCATGTACTACATTCTGAACTAAAATCGGTTGCTCTTTTTTAACTGAAATTTCATTTGTTTTATTGGTTTCAATCGTATCAATTTCTTCATTACTAGTGGTTACAACGGGAACCGAATTGTTAATTTCTGTTGTTTCATTTGCATTGAAAAGGAAATATCCCAATCCGAAAAAAAGGACTATTGAAGCTGCAACAAATATCCAACGATAATTTTTCTTTGCTTTTTTTGCTTCAGAAAGGGCTAACATTGCATCCAATCGATCCCATGCTTGCGCAGAGGGTTGAATTTCGGCAACATTCAGCTTTTGTCTTATTTGATTATCTATATTATTTGGTTCCATTTAATGTATTTTTTAAAACTGAAATTCGGTGTTGCAATAGTTTTCTTGCGTGTGATAATTGCGATTTAGACGTTCCTTCACTAATCTTGAGCAGTTCGGCTATTTCTTGGTGCTTGTAGCCTTCTATCGCATATAAATTGAATACTAATTTGTAACCGTCGGGTAACTGATCAATCAAATTTTGGATATCATCTGCCGAAAATTCTTCCATTTCATAGACCGATTCGTTTTCAACTAGAATCACCTCCTCGACATCTTGATGATTGAAGCTGTTTTTTTTCACCCTCAAAAAATCTATGCATTCATAGATCATGATGCGGCGAATCCATCCTTCAAAACTGCCTTTGTGTTCAAATGTGTGTAATTGAGTAAAAACCTTCATGAAACCCGAAATCATAACATCTTCGGCATGATGAAGATCTTTGATATACTGCCTGCAAACCCCGAGCATTTTAGAAGAAAACTGGGCATAAATTTGCTGTTGCGCTGTTCGATTGTGCTCGAGCGCTAGTGCAATTCGCTTTTTTTCTTCTAAGTGTAAGGGGATTACCTTCATTTTCAAGTTCAATTCAAGTTCACTATCGAGTTATTACTCCTTGATAATTTACTTGTTCTTATAATAAATGATCACATCTACTAGTATAGACGAGAGTGAAGTAAAAAAGGTTGCACGGGAGAAAAATTAATTTATATTTCTCTTTTTGATGTAGCTTTTAGGAGATGTATTGGTATACCCTTTAAAACTAATTGAAAAATAAGATAGGGAATTAAAACCACAGGCCTCTGTAAGTTGTTGCACATTGGTTTCACCCGCTTCAATTAATCGAATGGCATATTCAATGCGCAATTGTCGTATATAGGTAGTGGTATTCATTTGCTTATCTCTTCGGATTTTTTTATCCAAAGCGGACTTACTAATGAACAGTTCCGTTGCAATTTTATCAATGGTAATATTGGTCTTGATATTACTAATGATAATATCGTTCAATTTTTCGAAGAAATTTTTATTTTTTAATTTAATCGTCACCTTTGAAAAAGGATCTTGTGTGTTATTTTTGATTAAAACATCTTTAAACTGAAGTATGTTTTTAATTTTTAATAGAAGCTCTTGAATTTTAAAGGGTTTAATTATGAAATCGTTCACCCCATTTTCCAATTGCTTGATTTTCATTTCAAATGTTACATCGGCAGTAATGATCAAAAACGGAATTTCATCGTACTTTTTGTACTTTCTAATTTTTAAAAACAATTCTTCGCCCGACATTATAGGCATCATGAGATCACATACTATAATATCTGGTATTTTTTGCTCTAAATAATGATAGGCTTCCAATCCATTATAACACCACTTAACCTCATATCCGTTAATTTCTAATAACTCTGCAATGGTTTTACCTAAAGAGATATCATCTTCTACTAATAGTATATTTTGTGCTTTTGAATTCATACCGTAAAATTAATTTTTTATTTGTAAAATATACGTATTTTTTTTTAATTTAGTATCATACAAAGATAACTCAATATACAATACTAAATTGTTAAGTACCGTCAATTTTTTTAGTATTTAGTAGTACGTTGACTTTACCATATACCAAAATAAATGAATCACTTATTAAAAGCCATTTCGGAAGCAAACAATCATTTGCTTCGAGAAAACAACATCAAAAATGCCCTACAAGAATGTATTAGCGCTTTAGGAAGTAATATTTTAGTCGACCGATGCTACATTTTTAAAAACGAATTTAAAGATGGAGTTCTCATCTTAAATTATGAATTTGAATGGTGTAAAGAAGACGTACCTGCGTTTATAGGTAGTCCAGAATTGAGTGGTTTGCCCTATGAGGCCTTTCCAGGTTTGTTTGAAACCTTAAGCCAAAACCTACCTATGTATGGTTTAGTTCGTGAAAGTAACAATGTGCTTTTCCGAGAAACCATGGAAATGCAAGGAATCTTATCGTATCTCTTTACCCCTATTTTTTCTGACGACCAATTCTGGGGATGGATCGGATTTGACGATTGTGAATCGGAACGAATTTGGCAGGAGGAAGAAGTAAATGTATTGCATACTGTAGCAAGAAATATTGGTATTTGCCTGAATCAAGACAAAGTAGTCTCCAAACTTGAAACCACTTTAGACGAACTCAATTTTTATATAAAAAGTTCGAGCCAAGCCAAATGGGAATGGAATTTGAAAACACATCAAATTACCTACTCATTCAATTGGAACGAAATATTGGGTTACACTATTGAAGAATTAGGGAGTAATCTTGAAGTATGGAAAGAAAAAGTGCATCCTGATGATTACGATGTAATAAGGAATCAACTGTTCAATTATATTTTTAAAAAAACCGATCGGTATGATGGTGTTGCACGAATAATGCATAAAAAAGGCCATTATGTTTGGATAAAATATTCTGGGATCATGCTTATGGATAATCAAGGCACCCCAACAAAAATTATTGGAACACAGATCGACATTAGCGCCATAAAAGAAAAGGAAATTGAGTTGGCACAACAACGCAACGACTATGACAATATGGTAAATAATTTAGCCGAAATTGTATTTAAAACAGATTTAAATGGGACATTGATTTTCTTAAATAAACAATGGGAAAAAATCACAGGGTATGATGTAAAAGATAGTATTGGCCAAAGTATTTTTAACTTTTTAACTCATATTGATCCCGCATCATTTCATCAAAACATCAATCAATCAAAAGTATTAGAAGGAAAATTAATCAATCATAAAGAGAAAAAAATTGATGTTTTATTACTCTTAAGCCTTCAAACCGACCTGAAAGACAATTCCCAATTTATTTTGGGAAGTATCACTGACATCAACGATTTAATTTCGTTGCGAAAAAAACTTGAAATTTCAGAACAAAAATACCGATTTATTGCCGAAAACACCTCAGATTTGGTGGTGCAACACGAATTTAATGGCATCGTAAAATACATCTCAAACAATTGTGATCGAATTACAGGATACACGAAAGAGGAGCTTCTTGAGCAAGACCCTTACCAATTTATCCATCCGGATGATGTACAAGAAATCATTATCAAACATGAAAATATTTTACAATTAAAAAATGAAGTCATCACTTTTCGCTTCCTAAAGAAAAATCAAGAGTACGTTTGGTTTGAAACTTCTGTAAAAATTATACGCGATTCGGCAGAGAGGGTCATAGGAATTCAAACCTCTAGTAGAGATATTTCTCAACGCCTCGAAGACCAAGAAGAAGTAAAACTTGCCTTGGAAAAACAAAGTGAGTTAAACGATTTGAAATCGGGCTTTGTTACCATGGCTTCACATCAGTTTCGAACACCTTTATCAGTGATTTACTCAAATATTGAACTTTTGCATTTAAAAATGAATCAATCCATCAATAAAGAAGAGATCAAAATGATTACGGCTCGTATCACCTCCGAAGTGGATCGAATGACAGAATTGATGAATAATATTCTTCTATTTGGAGAAAACGAATCCAATAAATTAAAAATAGATCTTAAAAAAATAGCTTTTGAAGAATTTATTGAACGTTTGATCGAAACCTATTACCAACAAGAAAAGGACGGTCGAAAGTTAATAGTTATCAAACAAGGCATTGAACAAAAAATCGAAACTGATGAACGATTGTTGATTCATATATTGACAAATTTAATTTCGAATGCCTTTAAATATTCTAAAGATTGTAAAAACCCAGAACTTTTGATAACTTATTTTGATACGCACTATAAAATTGAAATCATCGATTATGGCATTGGCATATTAGCTGAAGAAAACAAACATTTATTCAAATCTTTTTTCAGAGGTAGTAATACCGCAAACATTAAAGGTTCTGGATTAGGACTCATCATTGCCAAACAATTTACAGAATTATTAAATGGCTCAATTGCTATCGAAAGTACCCCAAAGAATACTCGGGTAATCTTAGAATTTCCTTATACACAAGTATAAAGCGTTATTTTTTTCGTTCGATAACGTAATTCACCATTAATTCTAGTGCACTTTTGTAATCTGAATCGGGAAATTCATGGAGAATAACGAGCGCTTTTTGTTGAAATTCAATCATTTTATGTTCTGCATAAGCTAACCCCTTTTGATCTTTCACAAATTGAATAACTGCAGCAACTCTTTTCTTGTCTTTGTTGTGGTTTTTTATCGAATTTATCAGCCAACTTTTCTCTTGCTTGGTACACTGATTTAAAACATAGATTAAGGGCAAAGTCATCTTTTGCTCTTTAATATCAATACCTGTTGGTTTTCCAATGGCATCCTCAGTATAATCAAATAAATCGTCCTTGATTTGAAAGGCCATGCCAATAAGTTCCCCAAATTTGCGCATTTTTTCTACAACAACAGCATCATTTGGAGCTACAGAACTAGCGCCTAATGCACAACAAGCTGCAATTAGTGTAGCTGTCTTCTGACGTATAATTTCGTAATATATATCCTCCGTAATGTCTAATCTACGTGCTTTTTCTATTTGCAGCAATTCGCCTTCACTCATTTCGCGAACTGCTACCGAAATAATTTTCAACAGATCAAAATCGTTGTGGTCTATCGATAACAATAATCCTTTAGACAATAAATAATCTCCAACTAAAACTGCAATTTTATTTTTCCAAAGGGCGTTAATAGAGAAAAATCCCCGCCGTTTGTTACTATCATCTACAACATCATCGTGCACTAAAGTAGCCGTATGAATCAACTCAATCACTGATGCACCTCGATAAGTTCGCTCATTAACTGTGCCTTGCGTAATCATTTTAGCTGTTAAAAAAACAAACATAGGACGCATTTGTTTCCCTTTTCGATTGACAATATAATGCGTAATTCGATTTAACAAAGCTACCTTTGATGACATTGCATCACGAAATTTTTCCTCAAAAAGATCCATTTCTTGAGCAATTGGTAACTTTATTTGTTCGGTAATTTTCATTACTACAAAGATAACATTCTCACCTTTAAAACAGAATAAATTTTGAAGATTAAACTTTTTTAATATCTTTGAGTCTAATAGTCAGAACTTTAAATTATAAAATATGAAAAATGCAATAAAATTAGTCGCTGTTGTAGCTCTGTTGTTGGCATATACTAGTTGTGAGAACGATGCTACAAAACCAACGCAATTGACTTCGGATGACGCCATTGTTAACACTAAAATTGATTTAGCAAGTGATGACATCGCTACTATTGCCGATCAATTATTTGATAACGTTAACAGCAACACGATTACCTATCGTTCTGCTGATAACATGAATACCATTTTTTCAAATTGCGCAACTATTACTAGAGTACCTGCTTTTGGAACAGCAATTGCTCCTGGAACTCAAGTTACCAAAACAATTGATTTTGGAACAACAGGTTGTACCTTAAATAATGGTAATGTAGTACGTGGTAAAATCATCATTAATTTTGTATTTCAACCCACCGCTACTTCGCATACAATTACCTATACTTTTGATAATTTCTACCACAATAACATAAAATTTGAAGGAACGAAAACACTTACACGTTCCATGACAACACAAACGGCAACTGCTGCTCCTCACCCAATTGTTGTAATGGAATTGGACATGACAATTACTATGCCGAATGGAGATCAATATGAACGTGTAGGCACCAGAACCAGAGAATTAATTGAAGGATTTAGTACTGAAAATAATTTTATGGATAATATTTATAAAATTACAGGTAACTGGACGACAACTATGCCAAATGGCAACCAGCACACGGCCACTATTACGGAACCTCTTCGAGCGAAAATGAGTTGTATTGCCGTTAACAAACCCATATTAGCCAAAGGCATTATATCCTTTGTAAGAAATAATATTACTTCTACCCTAAATTATGGAAATGGCGATTGTGATAATATAGCTGTATTTACGATTAATGGTATTTCCTATACGATAATCATCGGGAATTAATAAATAAAAAAAAGGGTTTTAAAAATAAAACCCTTTTTTTATTATGACTTATTGGCCAATTGACCACAGGCAGCATCAATATCTTTGCCTCGACTTCTTCTTACTTTTGCCACTATATTGCTTTTTTCAAGAGCTTCTAAGTAGGCGTTGATAGCTTGTTCGTTTGCTTGTTGAAATAGTCCATCATCTATTGGATTGTATTCAATTAGATTTACTTTACACGGCACATATTTACAAAATTTAACCAAAGCATCTATTGACTTTTTATCATCGTTTATCCCTTTCCAAACGACATATTCATAGGTGATCTTACTTTTGGTTTTGCGGTACCAATATTCCAAACTTTCTCGCAAATCGGTCAATGGAAAATTTTTGGTAAATGGCATAATTTCATTTCGAATTTCTTCTACTGCTGAATGTAAGGAAACCGCTAGTTTAAATTTGACGGCATCATCGGCCATTTTTTTTATCATTTTCGGAATTCCCGAAGTGGAAACTGTAATTCGCTTGGGCGACATTCCTAATCCTTCAGTAGACGTAATCATGTCAATAGCTTTCATCACGTTTGGATAATTCATTAATGGCTCACCCATTCCCATGAAAACAATATTAGACAAGGGTCGATCAAAGTACAAACGACTTTCATTGTCAATAGCGGCTACCTGATCGTATATTTCACCGGGTTCTAAATTACGCATGCGTTTCAATCGAGCCGTTGCACAAAAATTACAATCTAAACTACATCCCACTTGTGAAGAAACACAGGCCGTCGTTCGCGTTTCTGTTGGAATCAAAACCGATTCGACAATCAAATCATCGTGCAATCGCACGGCGTTTTTTACCGTACCATCTTCGCTTCGTTGCAAGGTATCTACTTTTATGTGATTGATGACAAAGTTGTCTTCGAGCATTGCACGGGTTTCTTTAGAAACATTGGTCATGTCTTCAAACGTATGTGCCCGTTTTTGCCACAACCATTCGTAGACTTGATTGCCGCGAAAAGCTTTATCACCATTGGCTGTAAAAAATTGACGCAACTGTTCTTTAGTGAGCGCGCGTATGTCTTTTTTTTCGATTTGCATGGTGCAAAGTTAGGTTAAAATGTTAAATCGTTTAATTGTTAATTTGTATTTTTGTCAAAATTTGATTTCATCATGCACTTTATCTCCGAAGACTTAGAAGATTACGTCGCCAATCATTCACAAGCAGAACCTGAATTATTGGCGAAACTTAATAAAGAAACACATCAAAAAATATTACAACCTAGAATGTTGAGTGGTCATTTTCAAGGTAGAGTATTGAGTATGCTATCAAAAATCATCCGTCCAAAACATGTTTTGGAAATAGGTACCTATACAGGTTATGCTGCGTTGTGTTTGGCCGAAGGACTGGCTCAAAACGGAACCTTAGACACGATTGATATCGAGGAAGAATTGGTCGATTTTCAGAAAAAATATTTTGATGCATCGGAATGGAAAGACCAAATTTTTCAACATTTAGGAAATGCAATTGACATCATACCTACATTGAATAAAAAATTCGATTTGGTTTTTATTGATGCCGATAAAGAAAACTATGTGCATTATTTCCACTTAATTGTTCCTCTTATGAACAAAGGCGGCATTATTTTATCCGACAATGTTTTGTGGAGCGGCAAGGTATTGGAAGAAGTCAAACCAAACGACAAAAGTACTAGCGTATTATTAGAATACAATCAATTGCTACATACAGACCCGAGAGTAGAAACTGTGTTATTACCTATCCGAGATGGGCTAACCGTTAGTCGGGTGCTGTGATCGTGTTATTTTTTTATATCCCATAAAGCTCAACCAACCGAAAAGAGCTCCAAAAAAATAGCCTGTAAGTATATCGCCCGGAAAGTGTAATCCCAAGTAAATTCTGCTGTATGCAAAAACGAGCGGAAAACAAAACAACAAATAAGTATGTTTATAGTAGGATCTGATAATTAAATACACAAACATTGTTGCAGCCATTGAATTAGCGGCGTGACCCGAAAAGAAACTAAATGATTTCCGTGTAATAACGGCTCGCATCATCCCTTTAAATTCTGGAACGTTGCAAGGTCGTAACCGTTCAAAAGTAGTTTTAAACAAATTAGTTATTTGATCGGTAGCGGCAATCAAAACCACGAGGAACAACAAAATAATTCCTAAATTTTTCCAACCCATTTTTTTTTGAAGCAAATAGAATACCGATAAAAATAAGGGAGACCAATAGACTTGTTTCGTAATTATTTTCCAAAAAGGATCAAAGGGCTGGGACCCTAAACCATTTAGGAAAAGAAAAATATGCTTATCTAATTGAATGATTGAATCCAACATTAGGATTGTCTTTTAATGGGGCCCGACAAATCTTCTATACTTTCTTTGACGTCTTCGAGTGGTTTTTGAAGTCCTAAATCCACAGCATCCATAGGATTTGTCATTTGTGTTATGCCTGTTTTTGCTTTGTTAATTTCCTGAGAAATTCCTCCTGTAATGGAGTCGATATCCATTCCATTGTCTTGTGCACTTTTTTGGATTTCGCTTTTGATCTCATTCGTTGCATTTTTTAATTGCGCCATCGTTTTTCCCAAAAATCGTGCAATATCTGGAATCTCTTTGGATCCAAAAAGCATTAACACTACAATTAAAATCAACATCAATTCGCCTATTCCATCAAACATAATCAACTATTTATGAATTACAAATTTACAAAGATTTAATTCGATTATTCAAAAAAGAAACAAAAAAAAAGACCATCCGAAGATCGTCTTTTTGTATGTTATTTTTTTTCTAAGGTATCAAATTTTGATTCCATTTCAGCTTTGGGCCAAAAATTATTGGTTACATCAATATCGGCTGTTTCCAACTTAGGATCCAATTGAATCTTAACCACTTTCTTTTCCGTTGCAAAAACTTTTTTAGCCGTATTGTTGTTTTTTCTCCAAATTTGAGCAGGAAAAACTTTGGTTTCGCTAGTACCATCTTCAAATTGAAGTTCCACAATAATTGGCATAATTAATCCACCCGGTTTGTCAAATTCCACTTCATAGAAGAATTTTGGTGATTTTAATGTGCTGATTTCTTCTGAAGAATAATTCTTATTCAAATAATCGGTTAAGGCTTGAACTTTAGAAGCATCAAAACCATTTTTCAGTTCTGGCTTAAAATCAGTTGAAGCTTCTAATACCATTTTCAACATGGATTGACCATCTCCAATTTTTCTTCCACGTCTGTTAAACTGCTGTTGGGCTTCTTTAGGATCTTGTTCGATAACATAAAATTGCTTTACATCTTTTATGCCCATGTCTGTATAATCCGTAGAGTAAAACCACCCTCTCCAAAACCAATCTAAGTCAACCGCTGATGCGTCTTCCATCGTTCTGAAAAAATCTTCAGGAGTTGGATGTTTAAATTTCCAACGATTCGCGTAGGTTTTAAAAGCATGGTCAAATAATTCTCGACCCATAATTGTTTCTCTTAATATATTTAATCCAGTGGCTGGTTTTCCATATGCATTAGCTCCGAAATTGTAAATACCTTCAGAATTTGACATGATCGGTTCTAAATACTGTTGATTTCCTTTCATGTAAGGCACAATATTCTTAGCGGGACCACGTGTTGCTGGAAAATTTGGATCAAAAGACACTTCTGTCAAATATTCTAAAAATGTATTCAAACCTTCGTCCATCCAAGACCATTGTCTCTCATCAGAATTCACAATCATCGGGAAAAAATTATGGCCTACTTCATGAATGATCACACCTAGCATTCCATATTTTGTTCTGTCGCTCACAAAACCTTTGTCGTCTGGACGACCGTAGTTCCAGCAAATCATAGGGTATTCCATACCTTGATCTTCTGCAGAAACAGAAACCGCTTTAGGATAAGGATAATCAAAAGTATGATGCGAATAGGTTTTTAAAGTATGAGCCACTGCTTTTGTCGACAAATCGCCCCAAAGTGGATTTGCTTCTTTCGGATAAATTGAAATTGCCAATGGCTTGTTGGTTGGTAAATTAACGGCCATCGCATCAATAATGAATTTTCTGGATGTTGAAAATCCGAAATCACGAACATTTTGTGCTTTAAATCTCCAGGTTTTTTTCTGTTCCGAAAAACCTTTCTCAGCTTGCATTGCTTCTTCTTGCGTTACAATAACTACTGGTTTATCAAATGTAGTTTCGGCCAAAGCCCAACGCTTCATTTGTTCGGGAGTATATACTTCACTTTTGTTTTGAATTACGCCTGTTCCTTCCATAATGTGATCGGCCGGCACTGTAATATTTACTTCATAATCTCCAAAAGCAAGCGCAAACTCACCTCTTCCCCAAAACTGCATATTTTGCCATCCTTCTACATCGCTATATACTGCCATTCTTGGATAAAACTGTGCCATTACATACAAACGGTTTCCATCAGGAAATTGTTCATACCCTGAGCGACCGTTGTTTACTTGCTCTTGATAATTTACAATATTGTACCACCATTTGATTGAAAAAGTTATTTTTTCACCATTCTTTAATGGTTTTGC
The DNA here is from genome assembly GCA_017984495.1 of Flavobacterium sp. Classification (GTDB taxonomy): domain Bacteria; phylum Bacteroidota; class Bacteroidia; order Flavobacteriales; family Flavobacteriaceae; genus Flavobacterium. Next base: position 4,580 of record JAGNZI010000011.1, on the reverse strand, counting down.
CAAATCGATACGCATCATGGTTTGATTGATGGTATAGTTCATTGGATTTCCCTTAGCGTCTTTTACATATTCAATGTTAAATCCCCCTTGAAAAGGCTTTTCCATAAACTTTTTAGCAAACCCGTCGGTTGAAATGGATTTACTTAAAGCTTCGCTTTCTGCTAGAGGAGTTTTTGAATCAGGGCGTTCAATATTTTGATCCAATTGCACCCATAAATACTCTAATGATTCTGGGGCGTTGTTGTGATAGGTAATCGTTTCTGAACCGTATAATTTTTTATTTTTATCATCCAATTCCAAATTCATTTTATAATCTGCTTTTTGCTGATAATAGGCAGGTCCTGGTGCACCTGAAGCAGTTCTAAACATGTTTGGCGTTGCCATCTCGGTATACATTTGACGGAATTTATTCTCGTCATAATGTCCCGATTCGCGCTTTTTCTCTTCTGTTTTTACTTCTTGAGCAAAAGCACCTAAAGCAACAGTTAGGGATAAAAAAGCACTAAGTAGGATTGATTTTCTCATCTTATTGTAAGTTATTTTAATAGTCAACTTTTTCTTGAAACGCTGTATTAGTCAGTAAAAAGCTTTTTTTGTTACCATTGATATTGGTGTGTACAATATTTTGCTGATCTTGAAAAGTTTCGGTTAATAATGAATTGTAAATTTCGAAGGTATTTATTTTTTTTGAATTGGCAATTTTTGTGTATATAATAATCACGTCTCCTTCTACATCTTTTGTTAAATATTCTATTTTTTGAGGCTTCTTGTTGATTGAAATTTTAATTTTTTCATTGAGGTAGCTTTTTATCCACTCTTCTGCCTCAGGAAGTTCATTAGAAGATGTAATGTTGAGCTTTCTTTTGTATTTTTTAGTGAGCGCTTTTTCTAAATCATCAATGAAAATTCTGGATGTAATTTCGATTCGTTTCTTGCTTGGCACATAATCTACTTGAGTAACCGAAACATAAAATTTGTGCCATACGAATGAACTGCACAATACCATACATAAAATCAACAACCCTATTTTATACTTGCTTTTCATTTGGTAAAAATAGTAATTATTCTTTTTGATTTTGCTTTTTGAATTCGGCCGCTTTTTGAATTAAATAGTCAATTAATTTCAATTCGTTTTCGGGTTTTAATAAGGGCGATAAATCATACACATTTAGTTCAGAAAAACCCATAAACAAGGGTATATCTTCATTTTTGATTTTTAAAGTTTCTACAAAAAAGCTGTGTGAAAAACGTTCAAACAGATGATCGGAATACGATTTTGACTGCAAATTTTTTATTCTTCGCTCTTCAAAAACACGCTCTGAATTCTTTTTTGGATTTGCTTTTACGCCAACTAAGTTCACTAATCCAACCACTACTATTCCAAGTAAATTTACTCCTGTTGGTGCAAAAACATTCGGCATAGCGGTATTTATAGGTGCACCCATCCTAACGTCGTCTTCATAATGCATAATTTTTTTAGCATCAATCAAAGCAAAACCATCTCCGTAAACTTGTATTCGTTTGGTGTCTTCGGTTAAATTTCCTGAAAGTGTATAAGGTGTAATAATCAATTCGTCTAATTCTGTGATTTTTACATGCAATCTAATTTCGAGCTCTTCCTTCCAAAAATCTTTTTGGGACAATATATATCGTTGAGAGATAAACGACTGACTTTCAAAAAACAAAGTGTCGGTGGCTCTTGCCCGAATTGAAAACTTACCGTCGATATCAGTTTTTGCGTTAAGATTTGACGAAATATTACGAACAGTAACCGCTTCAACATCAAATGAATCAACCACTACAATTCCTCGAAGGACTTTTCGTTCGATTCCTTGAGCAAATAAAAAATTCGCAAACAAACTAAGTATAACAAATAAAATTGCCTTCATATGATAGTGTTTAATGCTATTTAAAACCTTGCAATTCTCGATATTTCGCAGCTAATTCGGAAAGAATGAACGACGCCATCGAATAATTTTTTACTTTCATTGCCGCAGCAAAACCCTCGTGTTCTGCCGCATAAAACATAAATCCTTCGACATAAGCTTCCGGAATTTCGAGTGTATTTTGAACGTATTCTTTATCAAATTTTGCAGCTAATTTTGTTTGAAGCCGTTCTTTTTTTTCTACTTCTACTTCTTTTTTGAGCATGCTGGTTCGCCCGCTAATCGAATTGATGAGTCCGTCGACACTCATGCCTCCCAAAGGAATCAAAAGCGGACTGTACCATTTGAATTCGCCTGCAGCCATTAGTTTTCGCTCAGCAGGCGTATAGGTGCGTTGCCCTTTTGGAACGATCCCTAAAGATTCGGCATTAATACTTTTGTAATCAATAATTGCGAGTTCTTTAAGTTGGGTTCGGTGCAACAGCATCGAAATAAATACTAAATTTTCACCAAAATCACGTTCCGAAATGACATGTGTTGTTGGTTTAAAATTAAAGGCACTAAAAGTCAACGTATCATTTGGTTTTCCTTGTATCCTAAAATAACCGCCACGTTGAGAATAGGTTTCTTCATTAGACGTGCTATTTTTAATCAATATCCCTTCAACAGCTGTAGCTTCAGAAACTATTTTTCCGCTTACAAACCTAAGGTTTTGCGAAAAGCCACAAACCGAAATCATAAAAATTAAATAGAATACCTTAACCAGCATTACAATTCTTTTGAATATTTTTGTAAATGTAGGAAATCCTCGTTAAAAGGAAATCCCAAAAAGATGATAAACTTATGTTAATTCAATACAGTACATTTGCAAAAATAGGATTCATGAAAAAAATTATAATTGCCAGCACCTCAACCCTACATAATGGGGATTATTTAGACTATTTATTACCCGAAATAAAATTATTATTTGAAAATTGTACGGAAATAATTTTCATCCCGTATGCCCGTCCAGGCGGCATTTCTTTCGAAGCTTACACCCAAAAAGTAGCACAGGCTTTTGGTAAAATTTCGATTGCAGTACGCGGCATTCACGAATTTGAAAACCCCATAGAAGCTCTTAAATCGGCGCAGGGTATTTTTACGGGAGGTGGCAATACTTTTTTATTGGTGAACCAATTATATGAAAACAACCTTATTGACACCTTGGAAAAAGTAGTTAAAAACGGAACGCCTTATCTGGGAACTAGCGCCGGAAGCAACATCTGTGGCGTATCGATGCAAACTACGAATGATATGCCAATAGTATATCCACCAAGCTTTACAACTTTAGGATGGGTTCCTTTCAATATCAATCCTCATTATTTAGACCCAATTGAAGGTTCAACACATATGGGGGAAACACGTGAAACGCGAATTCAAGAATTTCATCATTTAAATACTGAGCCTGTAATTGGCTTGCGAGAAGGCAGCTGGTTAGCAGTAAATGGAAATTCTATTGTACTTAAAGGCTCTTTAACGGCAAGAGTATTCAAACAAAATGAACTTCCCTTTGAAATTGCACCAGAAAGCGAATTGAACAATTTATAATAAAAAAAGCCTTGCAATTTGCAAGGCTTTTTTTTTGGAGCGGAAGACGAGGCTCGAACTCGCGACAACCAGCTTGGAAGGCTGGAGCTCTACCAACTGAGCTACTTCCGCAGGTGATAATTTTTAAAACTTTATCTTGTTTTAGAGCGGAAGACGAGGCTCGAACTCGCGACAACCAGCTTGGAAGGCTGGAGCTCTACCAACTGAGCTACTTCCGCAAAAAAAAGTAATGAAATACTTATTTTGTGGGTGCAAATATACTCCAAAAGTTTTTTGAATTGCAAATTTTTAAACATATTTTTTTAAATCCTTTGTTATAAATTTGGTGTCAGGAATTGACACTTTCATAATTCATTAAAAAATAAATAGTTAGCCAAAATGATCTTACCCATAAATTACCAAGATACCTATTTGATTCGGCAAGAAGTATTGCGAAAGGGTAAGCCTATTGAGACCTGCTATTTTACTGGCGATGCTGCTAAAAGTACTGCACATTTTGGTTTTTTTCATGCGGAACAATTAATTGGAGTGGTTTCTGTTTTTAATACGCCTTCCCCGCAATTTCATGCGCCGTTACAATTTCAGATTAGGGGTATGGCCGTTTTGAATGAATTTCAGTATAATGGCATTGGAAACGAGCTCATGTTGCAGGCTGAAAATTATTGCAGGCAACAAAAAGGTGCCGTTATTTGGTTCAATGCACGAGAAAAAGCGGTTCGATTTTATGAAAAAAACGACTATCAAATTTTAGGAGATGCCTTTGAAATTCCGGATGTGGGTATTCATTTTGTGATGTATAAAAAACTGTAATAAGCATACCGATTTCACATTCGATTTTTACTTCTACAGAAATTTACTGTCACAATTTTTATAAATTTATACTTTTAATCGATTATTTATGTATTTCGTCGATTATCCATCCAAAAGTTAAACATAAATTAAAAAAAATAGACCAATAAAATATTCGCATACATTTGCGTCAAATTTATTCACATGCCAAATAAAATCGGTTTACTATTGCTACTTTTCCTAGGAAATTGTTTTTTCTCGTTTGCCCAATCCAAAAAGAGCATTACGACAACAAAAATAGCCGAAACGATAGTTATT
>JAGNZI010000041.1 GCA_017984495.1 Flavobacterium sp. | reverse complement strand
TGTCTGGTGATATGGCGTTATCGCAAAATACCTACAACTGGTACAGAAATCACGTAGATTATATTGCAACTACTGATTTTACACGTAATGAGTGTTACATTCCTTGGAGATATTACTACAGAATTATTCGTTCTACGAATATCGTTATCAATGCCTTAGGTGGTAATGATGCACAACCAACGAATGCGCAAAACAGATGGTTATTAGGTCAAGCGAAAGCGTTACGTGCGTATTCTTATTTTTATTTAGCGCAATTATACGCTCGTGAGTACAATGCTACACAAGAAATATTGCCTATTTATACAGATCCAGCTCAGCAAGCACAACCTAAGAGCACTACTTCTGCTGTTTATGCATTAATCGTAGATGATTTAAATGATGCTATTACTTTAATGTCTGATTTTAACAGAACTTCTAAAACAGAGATCAATCAATACGTAGCTAAAGGTCTTTTGGCTTATGCATACGGAGCTATGGGTAATAATGATCAAGTGTTTACGTTAACGCAAGATATCATTACTAATGGTGGATTTACATTAACTACTCAAGCGCAATTGTTAGGTGGTTTCAACGATGTAAACACACCTTCATGGATGTGGGGAGTTGATTTAACTACAAACCAAGGTTTAGACTTGATCTCTTGGTGGGGTCAAATGGACTTGTATACGTATAGTTACCAGTGGGCTGGAGATAGAAAATCTATCGACAGAGCTTTGTGGGATGCTATACCAACTACAGACGTAAGAAAAGGTCAGTTTACTGCAGCTTCTGGTTACAGACCAGTGAACAAATTCTATGATCCAGCTCGTGTTGTAGGTGGTCAACGTGTAATTACTACTGATTATCTTTACATGAGAGTTGATGAGTTCTATTTGTTACATGCTGAAGCAGCTGCTAAAACAGGTCGTGAGACACAAGCTAAAGCTGTATTGACTCAATTATTAACGTCTAGAAATTCAAATATTGGGTACATCAGTACTTTAACAGGTGCAGCTTTAACAGATGAAATTTACAAGCAAACCAAAATTGAATTATGGGGTGAAGGAAAAAGTTATTTGGCTATGAAACGTAACCGTGCTACCATCAATAGAGGTAGTAACCACTTGTTTCAAGCGGGTGTTGCTGTTCCACATAATGATGCGAAATTATCTTATAAAATCCCTCAAGCGGAGATGTTAAATAATCCATTCATTACGGAGCAAAACTAATTAGTCTATTAAAAATTTATAAACAAAATAAGTTATGAAATTAATTAAATTATCAAGATTTTTTGTTTTGTTTCTTTCTTTGTCATTTGTAATTCTAGGGTGTACACAAGATGATTCTCATACTTCATCACCTTTCAATTTTGTGACTTTTGAAACAAAAGTAAAAAACATCTCAGTAAATCCGGGTGCAACTTTAGCTACAAACGTTAAAGTATATTCATCAAAAAAATCGGGTTCTGCTAGAACGTATAATGTAGCTGTTGCTGCTTCTTCAACGATGTTAGCTGCTAATTATACAGTTCCTGCAACGGTAACTATTCCTGCTAACTCTAACGAAGGTGTACTTACTATTAGTACAATTGGAAATGGTTTAAGTTTAAGTTTAGCTAAAACTATTGTATTAAATTTAGTAGGTGAAGATGGTTTGTATACAGGTAGTGCAATGACAATTAACGTAAGAGAAAATTGTCCATTGAATACAGTTACTTTAGATCTTATCTTAGATCGTTACGGTAGCGAAATTAGCTGGGATATCAAAAATGCTTCGAATGCAGTTGTAGCGAGTGGAGGTCCTTATACTGACACAGCAACTAATGCTTTACAAGCTGCTAGAAATTTCATTTTCTGTTTACCTAACGGTACTTATACATTCACGATTCGTGATGCTTATGGAGATGGAATGGTAACCAGTGCAACTGTTGTAGGTTCTTACAATTTAAGAGCAAACGGAACAACAATTGCTAACTTACCAGGTAATTTTACATTTTCTAGAAGTCATACATTTACATTATAGTAATTGTATTATTCATCATAAGAAGCCAGTGTTTTACACTGGCTTTTTTTGTTTATAATAGGTATTTTTTTTAATTCCATTAATTTTACATAATTTTGACCCCATGATTCGATATGTAATAATTTTTGTCTTTATTGGAATTAATTTTTCGTATGCCCAAAAGAATGCGTTACGAGGTGAAGGCTTTGGAGCCATCAATGCTAAGCAAGACGCACCTGCTGCTGAGATGTCTGATAAGAATGAAAAAAAGCCCCCAATCGATCTATATAAATTTTATACTTTACAACAAGATTCCACTTATGTAGATACCACATTATCTCTTAAAAGTGAATACAAATACAATTTACTTCGCAAGGATCTTTTTGGGTTGTTGCCGTTTTCCAATGAAGGTCAAACGTACAATACCCTTGATTTTAGCTTTCATAAAAAGACTACAGTACCCAGTTTTGGTTTTTTAGCCAAACATTTTAATTACCTCGAGGTTCAAGACATCAAGTATTATTCAACCCCAACCCCGCTAACCGATTTGTATTACAAGACCGTTATGCAGCAAGGGCAATCGGTCGATGCTTTTTTAACCGTTAATACGAAACCCAATTTAAATTTTTCAATTGCCTATAAAGGATTGCGTTCCTTGGGGAATTACGTGAATTTTTTATCCAGTTCGGGTAACTTTAGATTTACGACCAGTTATTTTACCAAAGACAAACGCTATATTCTTAATGCTCATTTTACCGGTCAAGACTTGTATAATCAAGAGAATGGCGGAATCATAGATGTGACGCAATTTGAGTCGGGAGATGCTAATTTTGAACAAAGGGATGCCATTGAAGTTTATTTTGAAGATGCTTCTTCAAAACTCAAAGGGAACCGCTTTTTTATGGATCATTCTTTTAAACTGAGCAAAAAAAATCCAAACAGTTTGGTTTTTATACACCAATTCAATCAAGAGTATAAATTTTTTGAATTTATTCAGCCTACGGTGAGCACTCGATTTGGCACCTCTTTTTCTAATGATATCAATAATAAAACGCGATACAATCATTTGTATAACAAGTTAGGGGTAGCTTATAAAACGAAATCTTATGGCGATCTTACCTTTTTTGTGGAAGACCATAATTACAATTATTATTATAACAGTGTTGTTTACGATGCACTTGGAAACGTAACAGTTCCAAATGGTTTGTCAGATCGTATCAATACAATTGGCGGTAATTATACCTATTTTACCGATAAAATCACGACCCGTTTGAATGTATCTCAAGCGATTAGTAATCATATCATTTCAATGATAGATGCTAACGCTACTTATAAAGTGAACGATAAGCTCCAATTTGCCTTGAGTTTTCAAAAACAAACCAGCTTGCCCAATTTGAATTATACCTTGTATCAAAGTGATTATGCACAGTACAATTGGTTTCATAATTTTAAATCGGAAAAAACCAATCAGTTGACCCTTACGGCTGCTTCAAAATGGATCAATTTTTCGGCGCAATATAAAGTCCTCAATGATTATTTGTATTTTGACAATACTTCAAATGATCTTGCTACTTTACTTGTAACGCCAGTACAATACGATAAAACCATCAATTATCTTTCGATAAAAGCCAGTAAAGAATTTAAACTTTGGAAATTAGCCTTAGACAATACATTGTTGTATCAAAATGTAGATCAATCGAGTCCGATTGTTAATGTGCCGCAGCTTACTACCCGAAACACGCTTTATTTCACCGATTATGTCTTCAAAAAAGCAATGTTGTTGCAAATAGGGGTAACGGCAAATTATTTTACCAAATACTACGCCAATGATTACAATCCGTTGTTGGGTGAGTTTTATGTTCAAAATGAAACTAAAATTGGTGCTTTTCCATTGCTAGACTTTTTTGTCAATGCCCGCATTCGACAAACCCGTTTGTTTTTGAAAGCGGAACATTTTAATTCAGCTATGACGGGTTTTAACTATTATTCGGCACCCAATTATCCATATCGTGATTTTATGATCCGATTTGGATTGGAATGGAATTTCTTCAAATAGTATTTGATACCCTATTTTTGTATTCGTTTTTTCATCCTATCTTTGTCCTTTCATAATCAATAATCTGAAAACAGAACACCCGTAATCCAGTATCATGAAATACGCTAAAAATATATTAGAAACTATAGGGAATACCCCTTTGGTTCAATTGAATTCAGTAACAGCTGAAGTAGATGCTTTAGTATTGGCTAAAGTGGAAACGTTCAATCCCGGCAATTCGGTAAAAGACCGTATGGCCGTTAAAATGATTGAAGATGCCGAAGCCGATGGTCGTTTGCAGCCTGGAGGAACCATTATTGAAGGAACTTCGGGAAACACCGGAATGGGCCTGGCTTTAGCGGCGATCGTAAAAGGATACAAATGTATCTTTGTTATTTCCGACAAACAATCCAAAGAAAAATCAGATATTCTTCGTGCCGTGGGAGCCAAAGTAATCGTATGTCCAACCGATGTTGAGCCCACAGATCCTCGTTCGTATTATTCGGTTTCTAAAAGATTGGGCGATGAAATTCCAAATTCATGGTATGTGAACCAATACGATAATCCGAGTAACGCAATTGCGCATTATGAACAAACAGGTCCTGAAATTTGGGAACAAACGGAAGGGAAGATTACCCATTTTGTAGTAGGTGTTGGAACCGGAGGGACGATTTCTGGCGTGGCTAAATACTTGAAAGAGAAAAATCCAAACATTAAAATTTGGGGTATCGATACCTACGGTTCGGTTTTTAAAAAATACCACGAAACGGGTATTTTTGATGAAAACGAAATCTATTCCTACATTACGGAAGGGATTGGTGAAGATATATTGCCTAAAAATGTTGACTTTTCACTTATTGACGGTTTTACAAAAGTAACCGATAAAGATGCTGCGGTTTATACGCGTAAAATTGCTTTAGAAGAAGGAATTTTTGTAGGAAATTCTGCTGGCGCTGCTGTAAAAGGATTGTTGCAGCTCAAAGCGCATTTTAAGCCTGAAGATGTAGTGGTGGTTTTGTTTCACGATTCGGGAAGTCGTTATGTTGGGAAAATGTTTAACGACGATTGGATGCGCGAACGTGGTTTTTTAGAAGAAGAAATCACAAAAGCGGAAGATTTGATTAAAGAACATCTCGATAAGCCATTAGTGGTGGTTCGAACAGAAGAATTGGTTTCTCATGCCATCGAACGCATGCGAAAATATAAAATTTCACAAATTCCGGTCATTGATACTAACGGTTTTGTTGGATCGGTAGACGAGTCCGATTTGTTTCAAAGCTTTATTTCAGACAAAAACACGGCCGAGCGACCGATTCGTGAAGTGATGGGCAAACCCTTTCCAATTGTTAAAAGCGGAACTCCTGTAGAAGAAGTTTCACGTTTAATAACGAAGGACAATCAAGCCGTATTGGTTGATCTTGGAGCAGGCAAACACCATATTATCACCAAATACGATATTATTGGTTCTATTAAATAATACAAACACAAGCTATTTAGCTTCATAGAATACCAAAAAAAAGGCTGTCCATTTCGACAGCCTTTTTTTTATTCTCCAAACAACACGCCTGAAACATTCCAAGCACTAAAACTACCTCCTTCGGGCGCGCCTTGTGGAATGATAACTTGTATCGTGTAGGTTCCAGCTTGTAAATCACCCAGGGCAATGTCTACGGGTTGTGTTGCAATTCCCGGGCACCAATTGGAGCGACTCAAATCGGAAGAGGATAAGCCATCATTGAAATTACCCGAAGCCGGATTGTATAAGCGATAAGAGCCACAATCTTGTCGCCAAGGAATAAAGGAATAAACTTCTTTACCGTTTAAAAGGAGGGTGTTTTTTTTAGGAACAAATTCATCACCATTTTCCCAACCGCCATGTCCTGTCGTAATGTAGCGCAATTTGGCATTTTTGAATTCTTTATCCAATGTAAAAGTTACTTCTAATCCTTTTTCATGATTGAAGAGGGTGGCATATTCTTGTCCCGCCATTTCCATAACGTTGGTCGTATTGAATAAAGGCAAGCAATAATTGGGTTGCGGGAGTTTACTTTCACTAGGGTGCACCGTAACATGCATGGATATTTTGTGTCCTCCTTTATCATAATTACCAATGAAGGTTCCAACATATACCGTTTTACCACTCAGAGCCGATTTGAAATCGGTAATATCCATTCGATACGGTACTTTGTCATGCCACACTTTGTCTTTCAATGAAATGTAATTGTATTGCTTGATTCCGAATGGCGTAAAAAAGCGCATCAGTTCCATTAAGGGCGCATATTCTGAAGTGGCGACGATACCTTGGTATTTTTTGCCGTTTCCGTTTTCATAAATAGGTAAGGTTTGGCTGCCTTTTTCCAAACCATCCAAGAAGGATTGTTTTTTATCTTGCGGAATCACGAATACCGAACCCGTTCGATCATAGGCATCACCATTGGATTGTTCGATTAAATCCAGAAAAATGAGGTCACTTTTGGGGATGATTGGGAATGTAACTTTCTTGAGGATGATGGTTCCATTTGCAAAACGCAAAATACTGTCGTTCGATTGAGATGCATCCGAAAAGTTGATGATTTCGTTTTCAAAAATGGGAAGGGTTGTAAATCGACTTTTCCAAACCAAATCTTTGTAGGTTAATCCATCCAGTGGTTGACTTTTTGTAGTTGTATTTTGTAAAAGCAATCTCGGTTGAACCCCTTTTACCTTTTCAATTTTAGTTGCCGTAACGACAAAATTTCCATTGCGAATCATTTCCAATACCAAACCAATGTTTTGCCCTAAAAGGGTAGGAGCACCGCTTACTTTGAGTTCGTTGGTATACCAGAGTTCAATCGTATTCGAATTGATGATGGTTTTTGCTTTTTGACATTTGTAACCCAAAATAGTTTTGGTCTCGGCTAAAAATTCAAAATTTTGTTTGGCCAAAGAAGTACTGTCAGCTGTGGTAACCGATTGATTTTTATGCAATTGGGTAATCTGTATCAAATAATTCGTGGTTCGATTGATAAAAGATTGCTCATAAGGAAATTCAGCTTTACCCGAATTCATTTTTTCCGATGTCACCAAGGTTTCGTTTGGGTTGGTATAAACAAGAATTGGATCTTGTGCTGAAACTAGTGTTCCATTCGAACTTTTGGAATAGGTAATTTTATATCCTGATGTGGCTTTAGTAATAGTCTGCGCTTGAATAATTATAAAAAAGCAGCATAGTGCTAAGGTGTATGTTTTTTTCATGTGATTGGAGTTGTTCAGCAAATATAATTTTTTTATATTTGTTTTTCAACGATATACGCCAAACAGAATGAAAGAAGATTTTTTGCACCACCTGTGGCAGCATAAGAAATTTGCAGTAACCCATTTAAAAACTACTTCTGGTGAATCAATTCAGATTCTCAACTCCGGACAATTATTGCAATTAGCAGGCCCCGATTTTTTTAATGCCCAAATCATTATTGGGAATCAAAAATGGGCAGGTAATATTGAAATCCATCTCAAATCATCCGATTGGTATGTGCACCATCACGAAAAAGATTCGGCCTACGACTCGGTAATATTGCATGTGGTTTGGGAACACGATACACCGATCTTTAGAAAGGACAATACAGAGATACCCACCTTAGCCTTACAAAAATATGTATCCAATGAGGTTGTACAGGGATATCTAGCATTACTGCAGCATAAAAGATGGATCAATTGTGAAAAGGATATAGCTGCCACTCCTGATTTTATTTTTAGCCAATGGCTTACCCGATTGTATGTCGAGCGTATGGAACGCAAAGCGGTTGAAATGGATACTTTATTACGTGCTTCAAATAATGATTGGGAAGCTGTTTTGTTTTGGTTGCTGGCGAAAAATTTTGGTTTGAATACCAATGGAGTCCATTTTTTAGCGATGGCACGAAGTATGCCGTTTGCGGTGCTTCGAAAAGAAGCACTCTCTTTGCAAGCTATAGAGTCCTTGTTTTTTGGTCAAGCCAATATGCTTGCAACAGCTTTCCAAGACGAATATGCAAAATGCCTGCAAAAAGAATTTGTTTATTTGCAACATAAATATCGACTCGAAGAAAATCGCTTTACTGCGGTATCCTTTTTTAAACACCGACCCGATAATTTTCCTACCATTCGTATGGCGCAATTGGCCGCTTTATATCACAAAGAATCCAATTTGTTTTCGAAACTGATGCACGCCAAAAATACTGAGGCGATGTATGACTTGCTTTCGGTTTCTGTGAGTGATTATTGGACGACACATTATACTTTTGATAAAATCAGTCCCAAAAAAAGAAAAACCCTCTCCAGATCTTTCTTAAATTTAGTGCTTATCAATACCATATTGCCTATTAAATATGCTTATGAGAAGAGCAGGCTAAAAGAAAATGAAGATATGTTGTTTCATTTTATGGAAGCGTTACCTCCAGAGAAAAATGCAATAATTGAGGGCTTTGAAGGATTGGGAGTATCGGCAACTTCTGCTTTTGAATCTCAAGCGCTTTTGCAATTGAAAAAAGAATATTGCGAGGCAAAAAAGTGTTTGCAGTGTGCTGTAGGCAATCATATACTTAAAAATTAATTGTAAATTTGAATGAAATATCGGATTATGGTACAAGTTATATTGCATTTTTTTGAAAAACACGGCTTCTTCGTGGCTTCGCGATTGGCCGATAAATTAGGCATGCGCGCTACAAATGTTCGCTTGTTTTTTATTTACATATCCTTTGTAACGGTAGGATTGGGTTTCGGATTTTATTTGACCTTAGCCTTTGTTTTGAAATTAAAAGACATGATTCGATCCAAGAGGAGTTCTGTTTTTGATTTATAGTGACGCCATGCAACAGTTTAAGTCGTTTTTTATTTTTTCAAAAGCACACCGAAGTGGTATAGTGTTGTTGGTAGCGCTATTGGGATTGACCCAACTGGGTTATTTATTAATGTCCAGTCAAAATGTACCCGAGCGAGAAGATAGGCGATGGTTGCAGGTTCAAAATGAAATAGACAGTTTAAAGTTTGATGTAACTGCACACAAAGACACCCTATATCCATTTAATCCCAATTTTATTTCTGATTACAAGGGGTATAAATTAGGTCTCACTATTGTCGAAATTGACAGGTTGCATCACTTTAGAGCGCAAAATAAATTTGTTAATTCGGCTGTTGAATTTCAACAAGTGACCCAGTTATCGGATGCTAAATTACGAGCCTTGGCGCCCTATTTTAAATTCCCCGAATGGGTAACGCGCAAAAAAGAAAATCGTTCAAATACATTTCATACCTTTTCTCCCAAGCCAATTCAGGCGGTAGTGCGCAAGGACATTAACTTGGCTACTCAAGAAGATCTTATAGCTGTTTATGGTATTGGGGAGAAATTAGCCGATAAAATTTTGATTGAAAAAGAAAAGTTGGGTGGGTTTGTGAGTTTGGAACAATTTCAATTCATGTGGGGTATACGACCCGAAGCATTGGAAGACCTCGGTAAAAGGTTTTTTGTTTCGAACAATCCGTCGGTCAAAAAAATCGCCATTAATGAATTGTCTATGAAAGAATTGGCGCAATTCCCCTATTTTAATTATGCACTTGCCAAAGAAATTGTGGTGTATCGAACCATGAATAACGGCATCAAAGAAATTGCAGATTTAACAAAAATTAAGGGAATGCCTAACGAAAAAATAAAAATAATAGCCTTATATTTGGAATTCTAAAAAAGCAACCAAGCTATTTAACCAATAAATACGATCCATGAATTCAATATATTTCACAGAAGAACACCAGTTGTTTAGAGCTAGTTTTCGTGATTTTTTACAAAAAGAAGTTGTTCCTCACATTGAAAAATGGGAGAAAACGGGTACCATAGAGCGGTTTATTTGGAAAAAGTTTGGCGAAATGGGTTTCTTTGGATTAAATTATCCGGAAGCTTATGGTGGCATGCAGTTGGATTTGTTTTATACGGTTATTTTTTTAGAGGAACTTCAAAAAATTAAATCTTCAGGTTTTGCTGCGGCAATGTGGGCACATGCTTACTTGGCCATGACGCATTTGAATGCAGAAGGGGATGACCGCATCAAGCAAGATTATTTGGCGCCAAGTATAACGGGAGATAAAATAGGTGCTTTGTGTGTTACGGAACCTTTTGGAGGTAGTGATGTAGCCGGCATGCGAACTACTGCTATAAAATCAGGTGACCATTATATTATTAATGGATCAAAAACCTTTATTACCAATGGCGTTTATGCCGATTACTATGTGGTTGCAGCAAAAACAGCACCCGAATTAGGGAATAAAGGAATCAGTATCTTTTTGTTAGATGCTAATACGCCTGGAATTTCTGCGACCAAATTGGATAAATTGGGTTGGAGAGCTTCAGATACGGCAGAGATTGCATTTGATAATGTAACTATTCCAGCCAATAATTTGATGGGAGAAGCCAATAATGGTTTTCCTTACATCATGCAGCATTTTGCTTTTGAGCGACTCATCATGGCAATTAACGCTCATGCTAGAGCAGAGTTTGCGTTGGATTACACCATTGAATATATGGAGCAACGCGAGGCTTTTGGAAAAAAAATCAATCAATTTCAAGCCTTACGCCATACTTTAGTAGAACATGCAACCGAAGTGGAGCATTGTAAGATTTTCAATTATGCGGCAATTGCGCGTTTGGATAAAGGAGAGTATGTGGTAAAAGAGGCTACCATGGCCAAATTAAAATCGACTAAAGTAGCCGATGAAACCATTTACAGCTGTTTGCAAATGTTAGGGGGTTATGGCTACATGGAGGAATATCCCTTAGCGCGTTTGTTTAGAGACAGTCGTTTGGGACCTATCGGTGGGGGAACTTCAGAAATCATGAAAGAAATACTCTCAAAAATGCTTATCGACAAACAGCTTTACAAGCCTGCCGTTAAATAAATTTAGTTTTTCATTTTTTATTCACATTTATTTTCTACATTTGCACCCTTAACGAGAGGAGGTGTCAATATTATGTTAATTATACCAATTAAAGACGGAGAAAATATCGATAGAGCATTAAAGCGCTATAAAAGAAAATTTGATAAAACGGGAACTGTTCGTCAGTTACGTGCCCGTCAAGCTTTCATTAAGCCTTCTGTGACAAACAGAGCTAAAATTCAAAAAGCAGCATATATTCAAGGATTGAGAGACGCTTTAGAAAGTTAATCATTTTTTGAATGAAAATAGAATACCGCTAGATAATAAAGTGTAACTTTGTTTCTAGCGGTTTTTTTATGGATTCAACTCTGCACGCATATCAAGATTATTTGGTTAAAGAGAAAAATTATTCTCTATTAACAGTGCAAGCGTATGTGGCAGACATCTTATCCTTTCAGCAGTACCTGCTAGATCATCATGGTGCTGTTTCCTTAGACGAAGTTGTGTATTCGCAAATTCGGAGTTGGATTGTTACTTTGATTAAAAATAACATTTCCAATACAACCGTTAATCGGAAAATATCCTCCCTTAAATCATATTATAAGTTTTTATTAAAAGTGAAGCAAATTCAGGTCAATCCTTTGTTGAAACACAAATCATTAAAAACGGCTAAGAAAATTCAAATTCCTTTTTCAGAAAAAGAATTGCAAGATGTATTTGAATGTAATTCGTATGCCAATGATTTTGAAGGCATCCGCAATCAGTTGGTTATTGAATTGTTTTATACTACGGGGATGCGTAGGGCAGAAATGATTCATTTGCAAATGGCGCACGTAAATCTTTCACAGAAAACCATAAAAGTGATTGGTAAGCGCAATAAAGAACGCATTATTCCTTTGTTGGATTGTACAATTGAATTGATTACACTGTATAAAGCGCAACGCAATAGTTTAGCAATGATTCAACATAACGAATTGTTGTTATTGTCAAAAAGTGGAAATAAAATGAGCGAATCATTTGTTTATCGTTTGATTAAAGCGTACTTTAGTACGGTGTCTCAAAAGACCAAGAAAAGTCCACACGTTCTTAGGCATTCCTTTGCAACACATTTGTTGAACAATGGAGCCGATTTAAATTCAGTTAAAGAATTGTTAGGTCATGCTAGTTTGTCTTCTACCCAAATTTACACACACAGTAGTTTGGCGGCATTAAAAAAAGTATACCAAGAAGCACATCCTAGGAATAAATAACAATTCAATTGTTTCATCTATAAATCGAAAGTTATGAAAGTTAATTTGCAAGCTGTAAATTTTAATGTCGACAAAAAGTTGGTCGATTTTGTTCAAGAAAAGATCGATAAATTAGAAAAGTATTACGACAAAATTGTTTCCGCTGATGTTTTTTTAAAACTTGAAAACACCAGCGATAAAGAAAATAAAATTGTAGAGATCAAAATTAATGTTCCGGGGGATGACTTTGTAGTAAAAAAAATAACAAAAACATTTGAGGAAGGAATTGATTTGGCGGTTGATTCGTTAGAAAGAGCTTTGGTGAAAAGAAAAGAAAAATCACGCACAAATTGAGAATCTAAAAAAAAAGATAAAAAATGTTTTGATTCAAAAATAAATTCTATACATTTGCAGTCCGTTAGAAATAGCGGACTTTTTATATTTAAGTTGCCGGTGTAGCTCAGCTGGCTAGAGCAGCTGATTTGTAATCAGCAGGTCGTGGGTTCGAGTCCCTCTATCGGCTCAATTTTATAAGTAACTGAATGTAAAGGGTTTGGGGAGATACTCAAGCGGCCAACGAGGGCGGACTGTAAATCCGCTGACTACGTCTTCGCAGGTTCGAATCCTGCTCTCCCCACGAAGTTTTTGTTAGCAATAACAAGAGCTTTTGTAAGGTTGTTCTTACAGGAAAACTTTCTTTTGGAAGGCGATCCAAAGAAGAATTTAGAAAAAAGGATTTGGAAATGTCTGAATGCTGAATTCTAACTTCTGAATACACAAAAGCCGGTGTAGCTCAGGGGTAGAGTGCTTCCTTGGTAAGGAAGAGGTCACGGGTTCAATTCCCGTCATTGGCTCTTATTAAAACGTTTATTTTTTGAACACTAATATATAACTAAGATTAAATTATTAAATCATGGCAAAAGAAACCTTTGATCGTTCGAAGCCCCATTTGAATATTGGTACTATCGGACACGTTGACCACGGTAA
>JAGNZI010000077.1 GCA_017984495.1 Flavobacterium sp. | reverse complement strand
TAATTTCAAACGAATTCATAGCCGCAAATATAAAATTTAATTTATTTCCTATATTTATCGAACAAAATTTAATGGAATAAAAACAGTCTATGGATATTTTTAGAAGAATGTTAGCTGGAGGAATTATTGACAAAAACGATCCAGAATTGCCGAAACTTTGGAAACAGGTTTCGCAAACTATTGCTTTGTCATCAGCTTTGAACACCGCTACAGATACCAATCAAATTAGAGTACAATTAAGCAAAATTATAGGCAGCGCCATTGATTCAAGTACTATTGTTTTTGTGCCTTTTCACACTAATTTTGGAAAGCACACCACGATTGGTAAAAACGTTTTCATCAACCATGGCTGTTCTTTTTTAGACTTGGGGGGTATCACTATTGAAGACGATGTTTTAATAGGGCCAAAGGTGAGTTTAATTACCGAAAATCACCCGACTGATCCTACCAATCGCAAATCCTTGGACTTAGCTAAAATTGTGATTAAAAAGAACGCTTGGATTGGTGCAGGAGCCATTATATTGCCAGGAGTAACTGTAGGCGAAAATGCCATTGTAGCTGCTGGAGCCGTTGTCAATAAAGACGTTGCGGACAACACTATTGTAGCTGGTGTGCCGGCTAAAAAAATTAAAAATATCAACTAAGATGAAACAAGAACTAACTACTTTATTGAAATGGCTTTTTGGGGTACTATTTTCAGCAATTGGATTGATTAACTGCTTCGCCGGCAATGATACCGAATTTGGAATTTTTATTCTGTTTTTATCGGTATTGTTTTATCCTCCATTCCAGGAGTTGTTCCAAAAAAAGACCAGATGGTCAATTCCCTCTTTTGTTTTAATTGTATTGGGAGTTTTTATTTTTTGGGCTAGCCTAGGCGTAGGAGAATTGTTCGATAAAATAGCGTTGTTGTTAGAATAGTTTATTAATACGGCTCATCACTATACTTTAAACTTATTAAACAGTTCAGATTTACTATTAATATTGAGTTTTCTGTAAATGTTTTTGATGTGACTTCGCACGGAATCAATCGATAAATTGTGTCTATCAGCTACTAATTTATAGCTTAATCCATCTAAGATACCATTAGTGATTTCTATTTCGCGTTTGGTTAATTTTTCCAGGTCATTTTCTTTTTTTTGAAAGTGCGCCATCACTTTTCGTGCAATTTTCGGTGTCATATAAGCTCCGTCGTCTTTTATGGCATCAAAAACTTCCTGATAATCCATTTGAAAACTTTGCTTGTCAATGTATCCAATAGCTCCTAACTGAATTGCATTAAAAATCGTATCTGAATCTTCTTTAATTGAATTGATTATAATATTCGTTTCAGGATACAAACCCAAGATTTTTTTAATAGCTTCTAAACCATTCATTTTAGGCATGACAATATCCAGTAGAAAAATGGTTGCTGCATTTGGGTTTTCAAAAAAATCAATCGGATTTGAATAGATGGAATCGCAATGATAATCAGGCAGTTCATTGATTTTTTCTTTCATCAATTGCGCCATGTGAAAATCATCTTCTAGAATAATTACATTTTTCATATTTTTCATTTATTGCTATAGAATATTAAGACCAATTAAAACGGAGTTGTATTGTTAAACCATGAGGAAAATTGCGACTAAAAGCGTATTTCCCTGAATTGCGTTCCGTTCTTTTGATAATATTTCCAATTCCATTGCCTTTATTATATATACTATTGACATCGGTTAAAATACCATTGTCTGAAATGGTAATTACCAATTCACTTCCCAATTGGTAATCCACAATAAATTCAGTTGCGTTAGAGTATTTTAAAGCATTAGCTGTAGCTTCAAAAAGGATTAATTTACAATCTCTAAATAGTTCGGGTTTAAGCAATTGAACAGGAATATCTTTGTTGTAGTTGAATTGGTAAGAGATGGATGAGCTACCCAATTCTTTTTTCAAGAACTCTACAGTATCATCAATTAAATCTTCGAGAGTTGTCTTTGTTCCAGATAGCGCGTGAATTGAAGTTCGAATGCTAAATAAAGCCTCGGTGATGCCTTGTTTTAACTCGGCATGTTGTTCTACTACTTCTTTTTTACTATGTGTTGTCATTAACATTCGTGTCAATACCGTTCCAACTTCGTCATGTAAATCCATAGCAATTCGGTCTTTGACTAGTTCTTCTGTTTTATTGGCTTTTCTAATGTTGTAGATAGAGAGACTTCCAAAAAGCAGTAACAATAATGACAGTGCGATATAAAAACTTAGACGATAATAAAAGGGCACAACAGCATTGATTGTTAGTTGTTTTTTATCTTTTAAATTCCCAAAATTATCATACATATAAATTGTTACACTATATTTTCCGTAGGGTAAATTGGAAATTTTAATAGTGTTATTATAAGCAAGAATGGGCTTGTCAAGATTGATTTGGTACGTAAAAAACGACCCGAAAGAAGTGGTTGTGTCTAGATCAGAAATCAATATATTAAGATCTTCATTTCCTGTATTGAAATCAATTGTTTTTTGGTTGTTGTAATTTTCAAAAAACGAAAACGGCTGATTAATGGTTTTGTTTTTTTTAATCCCGGTGATATGAATTCGAGAGCTTTCATTTATATTATTTTGTAACTGATTAAAATCAATTCTATCATAGCCGTTTAGTCCACCAAAAATCATTGTGCCATCAGCTAATAGTGCTGAAGATTTGTAGTTGTATTCTAAGTTGCTTAACCCATTTCGTTGAGTCAACTGGTAAGTTTTGTTGTTGTTGAGATCAAAAATGGCAATACCATTAAACGTACTCACCCACATTTTACCTTTTTGGTCGTTTGTAATGGTCGCAATGTTTTTTAGTAAAGGATTTTTCTTTTGAGTAAATGCAAATGTTTTGGGATCTACAATGAGTAAGCCGTCTTCTTCGGTTCCTAGCCATATTTTTTTTCGGGTGTTATCTAAGGCAATATTTCGAACCGATTTGCTGTAAAACGAAGGGACTGTGATCCAATTAAACCGGCCATTTTTATATTTCGCGCAGCGTAAACCTTTATTGGTTCCGATCCAAAACAGGCTTCCCTCTTGTGTAATAGCATAGACCGTTAGATCGTTTAGCGGTGTGATTGAAGTGTTTTTGGTTTTGGGGTTGTATACTACTATTTTGTTGGTTCCACCTAAAAAAAGGCTGTTGTCTTCTCCTTTTTTTATTACATAAAAAAATTCTTTTTTAGGAACAGAATTCAATTCAACACGGGCGATTTTTTTTGTTCTAATGTTAAATGAAATCACACCGTAACTATCGGAAGTACAATAAATTTTATCATCTAACAAGGTACTGTCGTAAATGGAATAGTTTTCAGACGGTACGTTTTGTAATATACCATTGTAGGAGGCCATAATTTGAGGGTGTCCAAAAAAATAAGTGGTTTTGGCATCTATGGGAATAATTTTTCGACGAATCCGAATCATATCATTTTCTACCAGCGGATTGTCATCAATAGTGCTGATGTATTTATTGCTTTTGGTAACCCGAATTAACCCTTGATTAGTACCTAGATAATAGCAATTTGTTGAAGCAAAGAATACCTTTCGAATCTCTGGGTTTTTAATCTTTGGGATTTTTACGTTGACAAAAGCATTGTTTTCATACGCCAATACATTTTTACTTCGTGAAATGTAATAAGGAGTTGCAGTATTATTTTCAAAGTAGTTGGTAATACCTATTTTATCTTGTAGCAAGGGATGATACTCAAAACGATCCTTTTGTAACACATACACTTTGTTTCCCGAGGCATATACTAAGCCCATTTTTTTTGATAACATAAGTCTACCATACATGTATATTGAATCTCCTGGAATAATTCGTTCAGCTTCAAGGGAGGTATTTTTGGATTTAATTATCCCTTTTCCTTGCGATAGAATATAAATTGAATTGCCATAATAAATAGCA
>JAGNZI010000076.1 GCA_017984495.1 Flavobacterium sp. | reverse complement strand
CAGAAGCCATTGCGTTCTACCTACAAAAATATGTAGTGTACAGAAAACGTAAAATCTATGTAGGACCAAAAGATTTTGCTGACTTATCTCCTTTGATTAAAAAATACAAAGACGAAAAATTCTTGTTGCCAGCATCAGATCAATTGAACGCAGACATCCCGGTTACTTTAAACGGCTTGAAAGTGGATTGGACGCCTGCTACGTTTTACAAAACCGTAATGAGTGATTTGTCTGACTTAGCTGATGTGTATTATGATGTATTGGCTTTCTTTAGTCCAACAGGAATCAAATCATTGTTCAAGAATTTCCCTGACTTCAAACAAAACGATACGCGTATCGCAGTTTTTGGAAGTACAACTCAAAAAGAAGCGTTAGATCACGGATTGCGCATTGACATCATGGCTCCAACACCTGGAACCCCCTCCATGACAATGGCGTTAGAAAAATATGTTGCCGAAGCAAACAAAGGAAAATAAAAATCCTTTTCAATAGTTTACAAAACCATCCTTTCGGATGGTTTTTTTATAAGCCAAAATGAAGCAAAATGAATTATTTCGTTTATTTTTTCTACTTTTGGTTTCTAAATAAAACTAAAATATTCATTTTAGTTACAATATCCAATTATGAAAATCAATTCTCTTCAAGTAGAAATAGACGGAATCGACAAAGAAATTTTGCGCGATTTAATGGAAGATGCTCGAAAACCCATTCTGCAAATTGCCAATAAAATTGGAATCTCAGGAGCTGCTATTCACCAACGTCTTCGAAAATTAGAACAATCTGGTGTCATTTCAGGTTCTAAGTTTACAGTAAATCAAAAAGTTTTAGGGTACAACACCATGGCTTTTGTGGGAATATATTTAGACAAAGCCGCGCGAAATTCGGAAGCCGTTCGTGACTTAAAGAAGATTCCTGAAGTTTTGGAATGTCATTATACTACTGGGAATTGGTCTATTTTAATTAAGATCATTTGTTTGGACAATGAGCATTTGATGCATTTATTAAACACTAAAATTCAAGCTATTGAAGGTGTTTCTAGAACAGAAACCTTCATTTCATTAGACCAACAAATTGACAGACAAATCCAATTATAGGTTATTGGTTTATGAGTTGATTTGGTTATTTGAAAAACAAAAAATCTCTGTTCCAAAACTTCGAAACAGAGATTCCAACAAAAATTATAAAATAACTACCCTACTAAATTGATAATTTTTCCAGGTACAATAATTACTTTGTTAGGTGTTCGTCCATCTAATTGACGCAAGGTGCGTTCGTCTTTCATCACAATTTCCTCAATTTGCTCCTTGGTTAAATCCAAAGGCAATTCAATCGTAAAGCGCATTTTTCCGTTAAAAGAAACCGGATATTCTTTACTACTTTCTACCAAATGTGCCGCTTCAAATTTTGGAAAGGCCACAGTAGCAATTGAATTGGAGTGACCTAATAAAGACCACAACTCTTCTGCAATATGAGGTGCATATGGCGAAATTAGAATCGCCAAAGGTTCTAGAATCGCTTTTTCATGACAATTTTGAGTCGATAATTCATTCACACAAATCATAAATTGAGAAACCGAAGTGTTGAATGAGAAACTCTCAATATCTTCCGCTACTTTTTTAATCGTTTTGTGCAACGATTTTAAATTGTCTTTGGTTGGTTCGTTATCAGTAACTATCAAACCATTATCATCAAAATACAAACGACATAGTTTTTTCAAGAAACCAAAAACACCCGAAATACCAGCAGTGTTCCATGGTTTGGCTTGTTCCAAAGGTCCTAAAAACATTTCGTACAAACGCAATGTATCTGCACCGTATTCGGCACAAATTAAATCTGGCGTAACCACATTGTATTTGGATTTAGACATTTTTTCTATCTCACGTCCTACAATGTATTTGCCATTATCTTCAGTTACAAAAGTTGCGTCTGCATAATCCTCTCTCCAATTTTTGAACGCTTCAATATCTAACTCGTCTGAGCTATTGATTAAATTCACATCCACGTGAATCGGTTGAACATTTTGATCTTTCACTTGATTTTTAGAAACATAGGTGTTGGTTCCGTCCAAACGATACACAAAAGCACTCATTCCTAAAATCATTCCCTGGTTGATCAGTTTTTTGAAGGGCTCTTCTGTTGGTGCAAACCCTTTGTCTTTTAAAAATTTGTTCCAAAAACGAGAGTATAACAAATGGCCTGTAGCATGCTCGCTTCCGCCAATATACAAATCAACACTTTCCCAATATTTCAAAGCCTCTTGACTCGCAAATTCGTTTTCGTTTTGCGCATCCATATAACGCATCCAATACCATGAACTTCCAGCCCATCCTGGCATGGTGTTCAATTCTAATGGGAAAATCGTTTTATGATCTATCAACTGATTACTAACTACTGAATACTGAACACTATCCCAAGCCCAAGTAGTGGCATTCCCTAAAGGCGGTAAACCGTCTTCGGTAGGTAGATAATTTGCTACTTCCGGCAATACGATTGGCAAATGTTGGGCGGCAATCATTTGAGGTAATCCATTCACATAATAGACTGGAAATGGTTCTCCCCAATAACGCTGACGAGAGAAAACTGCATCACGCAAACGGTAATTCGTTTTTCCTTTTCCTTGTCCTATTTTTTCTAAAGCTTCAATTACTTTTTTAGTTCCTTCTTTGTATCCTAAGCCGTTTAAAAAGTCTGAATCTACTAATTCGAAACCGACTTTGTCTCCATAAGCAGCCTCTGATATGTCTTTGTTAAAAATATTTTTAATGGCTGGCATTCCGTTTTGGCCTTTAAAGAAATTAGCAAATGCATAATCTCTTTCGTCTCCACAAGGCACCGCCATTACTGCTCCGGTCCCGTATCCTGCCAATACATAATCGCCAATCCAAACTGGGATCGGTTGTTTCGTAAATGGATGTTCAGCATACGCTCCTGTAAAAACACCTGAGATGGTTTTGACATCTGCCATTCGCTCACGTTCAGAACGTTTTGCTGTTTTTTCAATATAGTCTTCGATCGCTTGTTTTTGTTCTGCGGTTGTAATTTGAGCCACTAATTCGTGTTCTGGAGCCAAGGTCATAAACGTGACTCCAAAAATCGTATCAGGTCGGGTGGTGAAAACCGCAATAGATTGATTCCCTTCGCTCCCAATGACGTTAAAAGAAACCATTGCCCCTACTGATTTTCCAATCCAATTGCGTTGGCTTTCTTTAATACTTTCGGTCCAATCAATTGTATCCAACCCTTGCAACAAACGTTCTGCATAAGCCGAAATTCGCATGCTCCATTGGGTCATTTTTTTACGAATTACTGGAAAGCCACCGCGTTCAGAAACTCCATTTACAATTTCGTCATTGGCCAAAACAGTTCCTAATCCTGGACACCAGTTCACTTCGGTTTCTGCCAAATAGGTTAAACGGTACTGCAACAGTATTTTTTGTTGTTCTTCGGATGAAAAGGCATTCCATTCTGAAGCTGAAAAAACAGCAATGTTATCATCGCAAACAGCATTAACAGTAGCATTCCCTTCTTTTTCGAATACCGCTATTAAAGTCGAAATATCTTCTGCTTTATCTGAATTTTTATTGTACCAAGAATTAAATAATTGAATGAAAATCCATTGCGTATGTTTGTAATAATCGGGGTTGGAAGTGCGCACTTCACGACTCCAATCAAATGAAAATCCAATTTTATCCAACTGCTTTCTATAACCTGCAATTTGGTTTCCTTCTTTGTCCACACCACCATCAATATTTACAGAAGTAGTATCTTCTGGACGTTGTCCGGTTTGAATGGCATATTGCTCTGCTGGTAATCCAAAACTATCATAGCCCATTGGGTGCAATACATTAAAACCTTGGTGTCTTTTATATCTTGAGTATACATCTGAAGCAATATATCCTAACGGATGCCCAACGTGCAAGCCCGCTCCTG
>JAGNZI010000010.1:33013-37767 GCA_017984495.1 Flavobacterium sp. | reverse complement strand
ACCAACTCCAAAAGTTCGTCTATGCGCTGTTGCTTTTCTTCTGGAAAAAAATTTGACAAATACTTCCCCACGTTTTCTCCCACAGTAATAAAGGGCATCAGATCAAAATCTTGTGCCAAATATTTCATGTAGGGCATCCCAGGAATCAAATGATATTTAGGACCTAAAATGGGGGTTGTTTTCCAAAAAAGCGCTCCTTGGTCACAGTCATACAATCCATATATCAACTGCAACAAAGTACTTTTACCACAACCGCTTTCGCCAATGATTGCTAACTGTTCACCTTCCTGTAGGGAAAAATCGACAGCCTCTAATACAACTTTCTTTTGGTAAGCAAATTCCGAAATGGTGACTTGCAGCATGGAACTAACGGTTATTTACAATTTTGAAATTCCTTTGCAATGTTGATTAAATTGGTTTCGTTCTTTAAATCAAACTGGTTGGCTTTTAAGTCCGCAACTACAGCTTTACATGATTTTAAATACTCTGCAACTACCGGAATTAAGGCTTCCGTACTTCTCTTATCAATCATTTGCCCTTTATCCTCAGTAGGTATTTTAAAGACATATCGATCGGTTTCTACCGGATCTTGCAACACCATTATTTTATCTTCCTTATGGATCAACTGATAAAAATAAGAATTGTCAAAACTCAAATTGGTCATGTTTTGCATCTTTTTCATGGAGTCGCCTTTAACGGGCATGCCATAATAGAAAACAGGTGCGGCTCCATCGGTAATGCAAAAATACACTTTAGAACTTGCTTTAAAAGTTTTCGTACGCTCTTGCTTTTTCTCATTAAAATAGGTAATAACCACTGTTTTCCCAAATTTGTCTGCGGTTTCATCAGGCAATACTTTACCCGTTTCATTTACATCCAAAAGTTGAAAATTAACACTAATAATCCCTTCTAATCGTTTGCCTTCTTCATCCACTAGATAACCTTTACGTTTATAGATGTTTACACTACGCTCTTTGGCTAAATTTACTTTAGCCTGCAATAATTTGTTTTTTTCATCCCGTGCTTGATGTCCTAGAGTATACCCTCTTGCCACTAAATCACACAAAAATTCATATAAAAATGTTGAATTGGTGTGACTGTACATGCTTTTTGTATAATATTCATAATTTTTACCATCAAAAGTAGAAACTGCATAATTATCAAAAGATTTGGTTGATGCTAATGATGCCACTTGATTACCGTCAATATCGGTAACATAAACATAGGTAGTTGGCCCTCCCCCTACAACATAAGGATTGGCTGTCATTCTTCCCACAATTGTCATTTTACCGTTGATGTAAAATGTAATGGATTTGTCGTTTTGTATTTGTGGATTATACTGATTTTTTACTTGAAGAATTTTTTGTTTTTGCGCATCGGCTTCAAATTTTGACGCCGCCACAATTTTTCCATACTTTTCACTTAAACTTTCTCTCGAAGTTTCAAAAAAGGTTTTTAATGCTGCCTCATTAATTCCTTTCGCATCAATTAAATTGTATTTAACCGATAAATTGTGAGCAATTATTCTTTTGACATCAAATGCCGTTATCAATACGTCGTGTGGAATTTCAGTCTTTTGTTTGCCATCGGCTGAAGTTATCTCTAACCATTGATAAAATTGAGTAGCATTCACATTTAAACCTTTAAAATCAACTGAAAATTTCTTTTCACCCGTAAGCGTTGAAAAATCATAATGATCACGATAAGGCTCCAAAACAGTAGCGATTTCTACTTTATCATAAACGATTTTATCTTTTTTAATTTGTATTTTTTGTCCGAAAGCAGCAACAGAAAAAACCATTGCAATAAATAACTGTCTCATAAAAATAATTTTATATTAATGCGTAAATATAATAATTTTATGTGCAAAATTAAAAGGCAGGGTCAATTAAAATTGAAAAATGTCAATTTGTCAGCAAAAGCAATTTTGGTACTTAATTTGACTAACTGTAGTCAAAATTAATATTAAAATATAGCGATATGGCAACAGGAAAAATTAACGTTTCAGTGGAAAACATCTTTCCCTTAATTAAAAAATTCTTGTACAGTGATCATGAAATTTTCCTTCGTGAATTAGTTTCTAATGCAACTGATGCAACCTTAAAATTAAAGCATTTAACAAGTATTGGTGAGGCAAATGTAGCCTATGGCAACCCGATGATCGAGGTTAAAATTGACAAAGAGGGAAAAAAATTGCACATTATTGACCAAGGTTTGGGAATGACGGCCGATGAGGTAGAAAAATACATCAACCAAATTGCCTTTTCAGGAGCCGAAGAGTTTTTAGAAAAATATAAAGATTCTGCCAAAGATTCGGGTGTTATTGGACATTTTGGATTGGGATTTTATTCGGCATTTATGGTTGCTGAAAAAGTTGAAATCATTACAAAATCCTACAAAGACGAACCGGCAGCACATTGGACCTGTGACGGTAGCCCAGAATTTAGTTTAGTAGCACACAACAAAACCGAGCGAGGTTCTGAAATCATCCTTCACATTGCAGAAGATTCCTTAGAATTTTTAGAAGAACATAGAATCCGTGAGTTATTGACCAAGTACAATAAATTCATGCCGATTCCAATTAAATTTGGAACCAAACAAGAAGCACTTCCTAAACCAGAAGACGCTCCTGAAGATTATAAAACGGAATATCAAGAAGTTGACAACATCATCAATAATCCTAACCCGGCTTGGACAAAACAACCAACTGAATTAACGGATGAAGATTATAAAACTTTCTATCACGAATTGTATCCGATGCAATTTGAAGAACCTTTGTTTAACATTCATTTGAATGTAGACTATCCGTTTAACCTGACTGGAATTTTATATTTCCCTAAAATGACGGCTGATTTACAATTGCAAAAAGATAAAATCCAATTGTATCAAAATCAAGTGTATGTAACCGACAACGTAGAAGGAATTGTACCTGAATTTTTAGGCATGTTGAAAGGGGTAATTGATTCTCCCGATATTCCATTGAATGTTTCCCGTTCGTACTTACAAGCGGATGGAAATGTGAAGAAAATTTCAAATTACATTACCCGAAAAGTAGCCGATAAGTTGAAATCATTATTCAATGAAAACCGTCCTGATTTTGAACAAAAATGGAACGACATTAAAATTGTATTGGAATACGGAATGCTGTCGGAGCCAAAATTCTATGAAAAAGCAGGGGATTTTGTTTTATACCCAACTACGGATGAGAAATTCTTTACATTGGCAGAATTAAAAGAGGCAATTACTGCCAACCAAACAGACAAAAACGGCAAGCTTGTGGTATTATACGCTTCTAACAAAGAGGCGCAACACAGTTATATTGACATTGCTCTTGCAAAAGGCTATCAAGTAGTACTTTTGGATTCTCCTATCGTTTCACATTTGATTCAAAAATTAGAAGCAGATAATAAAAACCTAACCTTTGCCCGCGTTGATGCCGATCATATTGATAAATTAATTGAAAAAGACGAAGTTCAAATTTCGAAATTAAGCGAAGACGAACAAACGAACTTAAAATCGGTTTTAGAGGCAATTGTACCAAAAGCAACTTATACCGTTCAAATCGAACCTATGGACAGCTCAGCCGCTCCATTTATGATCACGCAACCTGAATTCATGCGCCGTATGAAAGAAATGAGTGCAACAGGTGGTGGTGGAATGTTTGGCATGGGCAACTTCCCAGACATGTACAATTTAGTAGTAAATGCCAATTCAAATTTAGCGACAACAATCCTTCAAACCGAAGATCAAGCAGCGAAAGAAATGCTAGTAAAACAAGCGTTGGATTTGGCCAAAATATCGCAAGGTTTGTTAAAAGGCGAAGAATTAACCGCCTTTATCAAGCGTAGTTTTGAAACGTTGAAGTAAGCAAAAACAACAACTAAAAGTAAACCTGCAAGGATTCAAACACCTTGTAGGTTTTTTTTTGTAATTTTGATTTCAAATAATTTTGATCATGACCTTATCAATAGAAACTCCTGCACTTTTATTTTCAGCAACCTCTTTAATTTTATTGGCCTATACCAATCGGTTTTTAACCATTGCACAAATTATTCGCAGCTTGAAAAAGACTTACGAAGACAATCATAATAAAAGTATTTTACTGGAAATCAAGAACCTAAACCTGCGCTTAACACTCATTCGCTACATGCAGCTTTTTGGGGTCATGTGTTTGTTTCTTTCGGTTTTTGCCATGCTATTGCTATACATTGGCCAAGAAACAATAGGTATCTATATTTTTGGCGCTAGTTTGCTCAGCTTACTCATTTCATTGGGTATTTCTTTTTGGGAAATTAGCATTTCGGTGCGAGCGCTTCGAGTACATTTACAAGATTTGAGCGAGCACATAAAATAATTTCTTAATTACCAATTGTAGTCTGACTCTCTTTTTTATCCGAATTTAAGATAATTCCTTCCTCTTTTGCCAATTTGTTTTTTGTTGGAATCTTATAATTTAAAGACAACCCAACACGTCTTGAATCGTTTTTACTTCCATAAACGAGGTTTGTACCTAAAGCATTAAATCCTTGCTCATTGGTATTAAAAATATCATTGGCATAAATGGAAATGGATAAATTATTATCTAAAAACTTCTTAGCAAACGTAACGTCAAATTGTTGGCTAAACGGTACTTTATTTTGAAAGTAATAATAATTTCCTCCCGTTGAAGACGTATTATAAGTCGCGGTAAATTTAATTTTAGAAGGCAATACGATTTGCGACATGGCATTGATAAACCAAATGCCTTTTCCGTT
>JAGNZI010000010.1:13978-32913 GCA_017984495.1 Flavobacterium sp. | reverse complement strand
GACTCTAATCTTCCGCCCAATATGAAATCAAATTTCTTGTACGTCGATTGAAATTCGGAATAAGCCGACAAGGTAGAACGCTCATAATCTAAATTGGTTTGCCCTTGATTTTGTGCTTCAAATGCTAGCATATCAGCAAGTATACCTGTTGAAAATTTAGTTTTATCAAAAAAAGAAAGGTCTTGCGAGTAGTCGGTTTTGAATTGATAAAACAACTGATCAAATCCATTATCTAACACCAAATTTCCTGCAGTATTATTCTTCAACGTAAAATCATTTGCAACTGAATTAACGTTCAATAGAAAATCTAATTTTTTCGATCTATCGGTAAAACGTTTTTGATAATTCAGTGCTAAATCGCTTCGATCGAGCACATTATCACTGTGATCCGTAGATTCAAAACCAAATCCAGCAGCAGCTACACGGGCATTGTTATTAGACGTTGTATAATCATAATTCACCAACAATCTGTCTTTTTTCAAATCAAACTTTAATCCCGATTTGATGAAATAAAATCGGTTCACTCGATCCGTAACATTTTTAGAAAGCACCACACTTTCATTTTGAAAATTGGTACGCTGATAGCCCTCATTATAATTTTGACCCACTTGAAGTTGCCAACCAAACCATTTATTTTTGGCATTCAATAAGACACTGTTGTTAAAGCGATGACGCGAAGCATCATATTTTGTAAAACTATACCCATTAGAGTAGGTAGCCGAAAGGTATTTCTTAGCATTTTTAGACGTAACAATATTAATAATTGCCCCTCCAGATGTTGCCGGAAATTCGGCACCCGGTTGCGTAATTATTTCAACTTTTTCTATCGAATTGGCCGGAAGACTTTCTAAATAGGCCGTTAATTCGTTGGAATAAATATTAAGGGGTCGTGCATCCATAAAAACCTCCAATTGCTTCCCTTGATACATCATACCCGCCACATCAGAGACAATTAATCCCGGTAGTTTTTTCAAGCCTTCCATCACTGATCCTGAATTCAAATGACTTTGCTCCGAAAAATCAAAAATTGTACGATCCGCGCGTTGCTCAATGCTCTTCTTTTTAGATCCCACAACGACTTCTTTCAATTCTGATGTTTTAATACTGTCTTTTGTCGTTTCCGATTGTGCCGTAACAAATTGTGAAAAAAGAAGGTAGGCCGCTGCTAATAAATATTTCATGGATAAGAATTTGATACCCGTTAGTAGTAAAACTTAGTCTTTTGTTACAGCAACGCCATCTTTGAAGCGAATCAATATTGGACGAATCGACGAAAATTAAAGGAAACAACTACCTTTGTGTTTCAAAACAACACCCATGACCTCAAAAAATAGCAGTATTGGAATTGTATTAGTAGCCCTTGGAGCAAGCAGTTACGGAATGTTAGCTACATTCGTGAAATTAGCCTATCAAGAGGGCTTTACAACAGCTGAAGTTACCACGGCACAATTTATTTACGGTATTTTAGGCATGCTGCTCATCAACCTATTTCAAAGAGTAACGCAGCAAAAAACGGTTCGAAAAGCGACTACCAAAAATAGCCTCCAATTGATGTTGGCGGGAACTTCAATGGGAATGACCAGTGTGTTTTACTATTTGGCCGTAGGTTTTATTCCGGTTTCAATAGGAATTGTTCTTTTGATGCAAACCGTTTGGATGGGCGTCCTCCTAGAATGGGCACTGGATAAAAAAAAGCCCTCCTTACAAAAAACAATTGCTGTTTTCATTGTCATAATTGGAACGTTATTAGCCATTAACATCTTCCAAATTGATTTCAACGACTCAAAGATCGAGTGGACAAAAGGCTGTGCTTTGGGTTTACTCGCTGCGGCATCTTTCACTACAACTATGTTTACGGCTAACAAAATTTCACTTGAAATTTCGGCCGCACAAAGAAGCTTGTTTATGCTGTTTGGAGGTGGCATTATCGTATTTGGTTTTGGTTTATTTACACAAATTGCACCCTTTAATTTGGAAATATTTTTCAAATGGGGCATTGTATTAGCACTATTTGGCACCATCATCCCGCCGGTGTTATTGAATGCCGGATTTCCAATGACCGGAATCGGACTTGGGAGTATAGTGTCGTCTTTGGAATTGCCCGTTTCTGTATGCATGGCCTATGTAGTATTGAATGAGCGAGTAGTCCCACTTCAGTGGTTAGGCATCGCTTGTATTATTTTTGCCATTGTAATCATGAATGTTTCTTTTCGCAAAAAATGATGCGATTAGCCCTATTTTAAAACCCTCAATTATGCTCAATTTATTTCCAAAAGAGAAAATTATTTTACCCCTACCCGATGCTGTTTTCGAGTATTATCCCAATTTTTTTTCAAAAGAAGAAGCCGATGTGTTATTTGAAAAATTACAAAAAGAAACGCCATGGCAACAAGATGATATAGTGATTTTTGGTAAAAAAATTGCCCAACCTCGCCTTACGTGTTTGTTTGGAAACGAAGGAAAACCATATTCCTATTCTGGAATCACAATGCAACCTCAACGTTGGAATGCTCATTTGATGCACATAAAGAATGAAATTGAAATAACGAGTGCACACCATTTTACTACAGTCTTAGCAAATTTATACCGCCATGAAAAAGACAGCAACGGTTGGCACGCCGATAACGAAAGGGAATTGGGCAGAGATCCTATAATTGCTTCCGTTAGTTTTGGTGAAGAACGAAAATTTCAATTGAAACACATTAACAATCGCGAACATAAATTGACCCTCAATTTAACCCATGGGAGCTTATTACTCATGAAAGAAGGCAGTCAAATACACTATAAACACCAAATTCCCAAAGACAGCCAACCTAAAAAAGAAAGAATAAATTTAACTTTCAGGACCATTTTATGATTTTTTTTCAAAAACAATCCATTCAATTAGCACTTTATTGAAAAATCCTAAAAAAATAAAACATGGTTTTTTTGAATTTATTTTTTTACTAATATTGATGAATTAACCCATTAATCAGATTGAATAGAATTCCTTGAAGGAAAATTTTGTTTAAACAAATGAAAAAGAAGAAAATTTCAGAATTGGACAACGAAACTCTTGATCGAGTGGTTGTTATGGCTCAAGAGGAAAAAAAACCTTTTGAAGTATTGAAAGTTGAATTTGGCGTAAGCGAAAATGACGTTACTGAGTTAATGCGCAAGCGGTTATCGAAAGATAATTTTGAACTTTGGAAGAAAAAAGTAGCTGCAAACAAACCCAAACCCAAACCCATCAAGTATAATGAACTTGAAGACGATGACTTAGACAGTAAATATTACTTTAAAAATAAATTTGATTAAAAAAATTAACTCTTGTTGTACAAGAGTTTTTTTTTATTTTATACAAAACTTGGTTACATGATCACGATCCACTTCTCTGAGATCCAAATAGATTGCATACTTAAAATGGTTAGGAAGACCGAACTCCTTTTGAAGCCATTACTTAACAATTTGGCCTATCCGAAAAAGAAACCATTGCACTCAAGCGCTGAGAAATAATACGTTCCAGTTTTAATATGTGGCGTAAAAGTGGTACAAAGTAGGGCCACAATACATACCAAACCGAGAACAAGTGGTATTGATTGATTAAAGTGTAAACTCCAAAGACAAATTACAGGAAATAAAATCTCGAAACCTTAGGTGTAACATTTTTTTGGTTTGTTCTACTTATGTCTAAAACCAAATTAAAAATGAAAAAAACAATTCTATCACTGGCCTTAGTGATGTTTCTTTGGAATGGCGCATTTGCTCAAAAAAGCAAGGCTACAAAAAATGAAGTAGCGGTGACCATCGACTTAATAAATGTAGTAGAAGACAAAGTAATGGTTAGCCTAGTTGCCCCAGCATTTACTACCGAAACAGCTACTTTTCACATTCCTAAAACCGTACCGGGAACTTATTCTGAAGACGATTACGGTCGTAATGTAGAAAATGTAAAAGCATATGATGCCAAAGGAAAAGCATTACCCATTGCAAAAACTGACGTCAACACGTACCAAATTTCAAATGCTAAGAAACTAGCAAAAGTAACCTATTTAGTGAACGACACTTACGATACCGAAAGTGGCGGTGGCTTTGGCGAAGGAGATGATGTATTTTCTCCTGCAGGTACCAACATCAATGCGGGGGTAAATTTTATGTTGAATACCCACGGATTTATCGGATACTTTAAAGGCAAAGAAGAAATACCATACAAATTAACCGTACTTCACCCTGAGAACTTACTAGGTGTTTCTGCAATGACCGATGCCGACAGCAGCGCAACCTCGGATGTCTTTGTAATGCCTAAATATGCTAATTTAGTAGAAATGCCCATCATGTACTCCAAACCTGATTTTACATCGTTTATGGTAGATGGGATGGAAATTATTATTAGTGTGTATTCACCAACAGGAAAATATACAGCCCAACAAATAACGCCGCATATGGAAAACATGATGAAGGCTCAAAAACGTTTTTTGGGACCTATCAATTCCACAAAAAAATATGCTATTTTGTTGTATTTAGCAGACATGGCTAGCAAAGATGCCAAAGGATTTGGCGCTTTAGAACACCCTACATCTACCACCGTAGTGATGCCTGAAATGATGGGCTTAGAAATGCTACAAGAACAACTTAAAGATGTGGTTTCGCACGAATTTTTTCACATTGTTACTCCGTTAACGGTTCACTCGAATGAAATTCAATATTTTGATTTCAATAATCCTCAAATGTCAGAACATTTATGGATGTATGAAGGTGTAACCGAATATTTTGCCAATCTGTTCCAAGTCAACCAAGGCTTAATCGATGAAAAAGCATTTTTTGAAAGAATGGCTGGCAAAATTGCGCAATCGCGTCAGATGAATGACACCATGAGTTTTACCAAAATGAGTAAAAATGTATTGAATGCCCCTTACAAAGACCAATACGTTAACGTATACCAAAAAGGAGCTTTAATTGCAATGTGTATTGATATATTAATTAGAGAAAATAGCAATGGTGAAAAAGGAATTCTAAATTTAATGCAAGACTTGGCCACTGAATATGGTACTAAAAAAGCCTTTAAAGACGAAGAATTATTTGCTAAAATTACGCAATTGACTTATCCTGCTGTTGGTGCATTTTTGAACACTTATGTAGCGGGTGAAACGGCCATACCGTATGAACAATTTTTTGCAAAAATGGGCGTAACGGAAGCAACTACAGAGGTAACGGGCAATCCGTTTTTAAAAGACCAATCCCAACCCTATATTACTGTCGACCAAACAACTAAAGAAATCATGATATTACCCGAGATTGAATTGAATGTTTTCTTTACTACTTTAGGCATAAAAAATAACGATAAGATTATTGCCATCAATGATAAAAATTACAACCTAGACAATATCTATGACATGGTTATGGAAAGCATGAACTGGAAAGAAGGCGATAAAATTACCATCAAAATCAATCGTGAAGGCAAAGAGCAAACCGTAACAGGAAAAATTGTTATGCCAAAAGAAAAACAAGAAGGATATCAAGCTACCGATAACAGCAAAAAAACAGTTAGAGATGCTTGGTTAAAAGGCTAAACTATTCCGATTTGAAATATAATTTTTAAAATTTAAATTGAATCCTCAAAGTACTCTGTATTTTGAGGATTTTTTATTTACTTTGCCATCTCAAACAAAATCCAATCCAATGAAAAAAATACTAGTAGTAGGACTAATGATTAGTACTTTCATTTCTTGTGAAAAGAAAGCATCAACTACAGATACCAACTTACACCTAACCGGAAATATTAAAGGACTTAGCCAAGGTAAATTATACATCCAAAAAATACAAGACACTTCATTAGTGGTATTGGATAGTATTCAAATCAAAGGGGACTCTCAATTTGAAAGTCACTTAAATTTAGAAAGCCCAGAAATGTTGTATTTGTTTTTAGACCGTGGTCAAACCAAATCTATTGATAACAGCTTACCTTTCTTTGCAGAACCGGGCAAAATGAACATTGAAACCACGCTAGAAAATTTCTTTTCAGCAGCAAAAATAACGGGATCTAAAAATCAAGATTTATGGGTAGAATTCAATAAAATCAACAGTCGTTTCAAGGATATCAATTTAAATTTATTGTCAAAACGACTAAAAAATAACCTGAAACCAAATCCTAAAACTACGGACAGTATTGACGAAGCCTATCAAAAATTACTGATCCGAAAATATCGTTATACCGCAAATTTTGCAGTAACACATAGCGAATATGAAATTGCTCCTTATTTAGCACTTGCAGAAATTGCCGACATTACCATTCCTTATTTGGATACCATTCAAAAAAGCATGAAGCCAAAAGTAGCACAATCTAAATATGGAAAAATGTTGACCGCCTATTTAAAGGAACGAAAAGTCGAAACAGTAAAATAAGACCTACGGTATAAATAAAAAAAACCATCACAATGTGATGGTTTTTTTATTAAGAGCCGATAGAGGGACTCGAACCCACGACCTGCTGATTACAAATCAGCTGCTCTAGCCAGCTGAGCTACACCGGCAACTCTAATGCGGTGCAAATATAATTCTGAAATTTAAAATTCCAAAAAATATCGGCACTTTTATCGCATTTTTTTTTAGTTTAATCCGTTTATTTTTGCAACAAATTGATTAGCAGCTTCTTCGTAATCTTTACGAATTTGTTTGAAATGTGCTTTTTTGTTTTCTACATCTTTTTGATTTGCTCTCGTCATTAATGCATCAAACGTTTCGTAGATTTCATCCACTAATTTATCAGAAGCTTCCGTTGGTTTTCCTACAGTAGTCATTTCCCATACGTAAACGATATTTACAATATCACCTAAAACGTAGTTGATTTCTTTTTTCAAGTTTTTAACGCTTGCCATTTTTTATGTATTTAAAATTTGATGCAAAATTACATAATATATTTTGTTCTCAATACATTATATCGAAATTTCTAACAATGTCGCCTTACCTTTTAAAGTCAAATGATCAATGACTGCAGGAATTAGTAGGGTATCTCCCATTTGAAAATGCATGATTTCTCCGTTGTAAACCAATTCAAATTGGCCGTTAGTACACATAAATACCGTAAAGGCATCTTTGGTCTTCTTCCATTGCAAATGATCTTGCAACGCGATGATACCCGTCTTAAAATAAGCACAGTCTACTACAGTTGCAGCACTATTGGGAACTTCAGTATAGCTAATTTTTGAAGGCGTTGTAGCATAATTTATGGCTTCTAAGGCCAGATCGGTATGCAATTCTCTTTCATTCCCTTGGGCATCTACCCTATCCCAATCATAAATTCGATAGGTAATATCACTGGTTTGTTGTATTTCAGCCACCACTACACCTGCTCCAATGGCATGAATTGTGCCCGTTTCTAAAAAGAAAACATCCCCTTTTTGAACCGGATGCATCTCCAATAAATCGACCACTTTTTTACGCTGTAAATGATCAAGATACTCCGCCGAATTGGAATCATTTTTAAAACCTACCACTAATCTTGCGGCCTCATCGGCTTGCATTACATACCACATTTCTGTTTTACCAAATGAATTGTGACGTTCTTTTGCTAATGCATCGTTGGGATGCAACTGAATGGAAAGATCTTCTTTCGCATCAATAAACTTAAACAACAACGGAAATTGTTTTCCAAATCGAGAAACAACCGATGTTCCCAAAATTTGCTCAGGATACATTGCAATTAATTCATTGATGTTTTTTCCGCTTAATGTACCCGATCGCACCACGCTAATATCACCGGGTACTGTTGATATTTCCCAACTTTCGCCAGTCGTTTGCGAAACGATATCTTTGTTTAAATAGGTCTTTAATTTGGTGCCTCCCCAAATTCGATCTTTTAGTATCGGTACAAATGTTAACGGATAGAATTTCATAATGTCGCGTAATTGGATTGCAAAGATGCAAAAATTATTGCAAAAACAGCATGCTTTATTGTGCCGATTGTAGTGCCTGCAAGGCTTTAGAAATATGCACTTTGGCACTCAAACTGTCAAAAATATAAATACACTTTCCAGTGGCATCAAATACATACGTGACTCTCCCTGGCAAAAAACCAAAAAGAGCGGTAGGAACGCCAAACAACTTTCGGAGTTTGCGATCGGTATCCGACAACAACACAAAGGGTAATTTGTATTTATCTTGAAAGTTCTGATGCGAACGAACAGAATCGCCGCTTATTCCGATGACTTCAGCACCCAAATCTTGAAAATCTTGGTAAGCATCCCTAAAACTGCACGCTTGTGCGGTACAACCGGGCGTATTGTCTTTTGGATAGAAATAAACCACCACGGGTTTGTGCTGGATTCCGCAACTATCAAAGGAAGTGCCGTCTTGGCTAAGGGCTATAAATTGGGGCAATTGATCCCCTAACTGTATCGCCATGATTAATTTCCTTTATAGGTTACAAAGTTTCTGGGAGTCTCATACAATGTAATTTCCAATTCTTTATCAGCAGCGATAAACCCACGAAGTTT
This sequence comes from Flavobacterium sp., assembly GCA_017984495.1. Lineage (GTDB taxonomy): Bacteria > Bacteroidota > Bacteroidia > Flavobacteriales > Flavobacteriaceae > Flavobacterium. Next base: position 24,442 of record JAGNZI010000010.1, on the reverse strand, counting down.
GTTCCAAATTACAAATGCAATATGTTCTGCTGTAGGATTCAAATCAAAAAATTCGGGCACATCTTCGTTTAGATTTTTATGATCAAAGGCCTCCTCAATTTGTGCTTTAATGATGTCGGAAAGGATTTTGGTATCGATCACATAACCCGTTTCTGGGTCGACTTCTCCGGTCACCGCTACAATCAAATCGTAATTGTGCCCATGAAAATTGGGATTGTTACATTTACCAAAAACTTCCTGATTTTTTTCCATGGACCAATCCTTACGATACAATCTATGGGCAGCGTTGAAATGGGCTTTTCGTGATACAGTTACTCGCATAATTTGGGATTTAGGTTATGGATAAAAAGGTATGAGTTACAATTTATGATCTTCTAGGTAGTGGTAAAACTCGTCAAATATGATTTTAAACCAAACGGTATATTCGGCCGGATTTTGAATCATATCGTCTTTAATGGCTTCAATTTTCATCCATTTCCAACTGGCGACTTCTTCCGGGTTGATAAACGGTTCGCTGTTTGAATAGCCTATCATCACATGGTCTAACTCGTGCTCGGTTAATCCATTATCAAAAGGTGCTTTATAAATAAAATGAAACAATTCTTTCAAGTCAACTTCAAACCCCATTTCTTCATACAAGCGACGTTTACCCGCTTGTATATTGGTTTCTCCTGCTCTTTGGTGACTGCAGCACGTATTGGTCCATAACAAAGGCGAATGGTATTTATGTTGTGCACGCTGTTGCAACATGACTTCATTGTTGTCATTCAAAATAAAAACCGAAAAAGCTCTGTGCAAAATGGCTTTTTCATGTGCTTCCATTTTGTTCATCAGCCCAATAGGCTCGTCCTTTTCGTTGACCAATATTACTTGTTCTTCTTTCATAGTTTACTATAAGCTTGTCAAAAATACGAAAAAAGAAAGGAAATACGTGCAGTTTTATCGTTTGTGATAAGTTTAACGTCTGTTGAATAAAGGGCCGTTCTTGGCATGAAATGGGAAAAGAAAATATAAAACAGCAAAGTATCAGTTATTTTAACTACTTTTGTAGTCTTGGTAAAGATAAATATTTCTTCTTGCAAAACTTTGACTCAAAGTAGGTTATACATTTTTTGTTTATTTCGCTTGTGTGTTTTTATCCTTATTCATTTAAAATAATATTAATTTTAATTACGATTTACATTTAATGGCTAGACCACAAGAAACTTTTAATAAAAAAGAGCAAGAAAAGCTTAGAGCAAAGAAGAAGAAAGAAAAACAAGAAAAAAAGGAAGCTCGCAAAGCCAATCCGAAATTATCAGGTGAAGATATTTATGTGTATGTAGATGAAAATGGGCACTTGACCAATACACCACCCGATCCTTCCAAAAAAATCATTGTGGATGTAGAAAGTATTGAAATCAATACCTCAAGAAGAACAGCCGAGGAAGAAGCTCCAGTTGATCGCAGAGGAACCATTGACTTTTTTAACGAATCAAAAGGTTTTGGATTTATTAAAGAAATTGAAACGGGTGAAAAATACTTTGTACACATCAGTGGTTTGTTAGACGATGTAAAAGAAGGCAATTTAGTGACCTACGAACTAGAAAAAGGCGCTAAAGGAATGAATGCCGTTCGCGTTAAAAAGATATAATTTATATCCCATTTAAAAATATAAAATCACAGTGAAAGCTGTGATTTTTTTTTAGAACGCAATTGTTCGGCAATTTTTAACGCACATTTTTCACCGTCAATGGCTGCCGAAATAATACCCCCTGCATAACCCGCTCCTTCCCCACATGGATAAAGCCCTTTTATTTGCACGTGTTCTAATGAAAATGAATCTCTAGGAATGCGCACCGGTGAAGAAGTTCTGCTTTCGGGTGCATGAACAATGGCTTCGTTTGTTAAATAACCCCGCATGGCCTTACCAAATTGCACAAATCCTTCGCGCATGATTTGCGTTAAAAAACCAGGAAAAACCTGCCCCATTTCCACCGAAATAGTCCCAGGAACATAGGATGTTTTAGGAATATCATGAGACACTTTATGTTGGGTAAAATCGATCATGCGTTGCGCCGGCACTTTTTGAGTTTCTCCTGCTAAATGCCAAGCTTTTTGTTCGATGCTCTTTTGAAATTCCATTCCAGCCAAAGGGCCAAATTTTTCAAATGGTTTGAAATCTTCTAGTTTTAATTCGACCACTATTCCCGAATTTGCAGTGGCTTGATCGCGTTTAGAAGGCGACCAACCGTTAGTAACCACTTCGCCAGGAGCCGTGGCACAAGGTGCGATTACACCTCCAGGACACATACAAAACGAATACATCCCTCGACCATTTACTTGTTTCACAATAGCATACGGCGCAGGTGGTAAATAATCGCCTCTAAAATCGCAGGAATACTGAATTTGATCAATTAATTCTTGAGGATGTTCTGCTCGAACGCCTAATGCAAAGGGTTTGGCTTCGATTAAAATATTTTTTTTATGCAACAATTCGAAAATATCACGGGCCGAATGTCCGGTAGCTAAAATTACTTTATTGGCCGAAATAATAGCGCCATTTTGAATGACAACTCCTTGCATTTCATTGCTTTTCACCACAAAATCGGTTACACGGGTTTCAAATAAGACTTCCCCACCACAAGCGATAATTTTTTCTCTGATGTCTTGAATAATTTGGGGTAATTTATTGGTTCCGATGTGAGGATGTGCTTCTACCAAAATATCGGGTGTGGCTCCAAAACCAACTAGTAATTCCAGTATGCGGTCGACATCGCCCCGTTTTTTGGATCGGGTGTACAGTTTCCCATCAGAATAGGTTCCGGCACCACCTTCGCCAAAACAATAATTGGAATCTTCATTCACGATACCATCGCGATTGATTGCTTTTAAATCGCGTCGTCTTCCTCGCACATCTTTACCACGCTCTAATACAATTGGTTTCAAGCCCAATTCAATCAATTGCAATGCTGCAAATAATCCGGCCGGACCGGCACCCACAACGATAACTTCTTGTTTGTGGGCTACATTTGGGTAATCGGGCAATTCGATTTTTGATTCCGAATAGGTTTCACCCACCAAAAACACTTGAGCTTTGATATTTATTTTAATGGCTTTTTGCCGCGCATCGATGGAACGCTTGACGACAACCACTTTTTGAATTTCACTCGTACTGACCTGAAATAATTTGGCCACATGATGCGCCAACAAACTCTCGTTTGCAGCTACATCAGGAGTAACTTGAAATTGAAATTCGCGTGGCATAAACGTTGGATTTTTGGCAAATATACTACTTGATTTTCGATTTTTCCTCAAAAGCGCGCAAGGCAAAAGAAGCCAACCAATGTTCGCCTTCATAATTCCCATCCACAATAGAAGGCAAAGAGAACGTAAAATGATTATTTGCCATATCTTTCAAATGAGAAAATTCCTTGGGATAATTGGCGATCAAATGGTATAAATTCCAAGCTCTGCTAAAATTCAACCCATCCAAATGCACCAAATGCCCATCGGTTCTATCGGATACTTTGGCAACTTCCCACTGCCAGTTTTTAGAAAATAATTGAGGGGCAAATTTTTTACTCCATGAAAGAAACTCTTTTTGAGGAAGAACTCGTTGCATTATAGCTACTTCTTCCATACAGGGCGAAAGAAAATCAGTTCCACTGGGCTCCCAATAGAACGGACAATTTTCATCTTGTATAAACAAACGTTTTGCGTTGGCTTTTATGCAATCTTGCAAAACTGTATGGTTTGAAAAAACAGCATAGTCCCATGCATTCGTTAATCCAAAAGCAGTATTTGAATGGGTTCCTGCTCGAATAGGATAGAGTAGTTTAGGCAAAAATTCTATATATCGTTCCACAATTAAATCGGTTAAAGGACGAAGGTTTAGCGCCAATTCTTGCGCAAATACCTCATCCGAAATTTCCAATTCGTGCTGTAATTTTAACAACCAATTCCAGCCATAGGTTCTCTCAAAAGATTTTTCATGACTTTTCTCAAAATAGGCAATTTCGGCAGCAATATTTTCTTTAGAAAGATTGACTTTTAACTTTTCAATGATGAATTCTCTGTCTTTTAAATCGCGATGTTTTGACAGCAAATAGACCAAACTCCAATGTCCATGTACTGAAGAATGCCAATCAAAACAACCATAAAATGCGGGATGTAGCGCTTTAGGAGCTAACAACTCGGTCTCATTTAACAAAAGCTGATTGAGTTTGTTAGGGTATTCTTGTTGTATGCATTTTACAGGCAAACTTGCTAAATGATTGGCTTGATCAGTCGTTAGACTTTGAGCAAAGGATAAGGAGGCAAAAAAGAAAAAAACAATTGTTTTCATTCGAAATAATTTTTTCAAATTTAGTAAAAACATATCTTTGAACATTAATATTCTTATCATGTCTAGAAAAATAAAATTGATTTGGGATTTTAGAGGAGAAGCCGCGGCAAAAACAGCCGAACACCATGCTATACATCTCAACGAATATTTGGAAAACGAGAAACGAACGTTAGAAAAAACGGGTTTTGAAATCCTCAATGAAATGCACGCTATTGCGTTTGTTGTTGTGGAAGAAAAAGACATGATTCTGTTTAGAGACTTGTTAAAACCCCATCGTGGCGAAGTTTACAATTAGTCTAAACCGCTAAAAATCAATAACTTTTTACGTTAATTTGCTACTTCACTGATAAACTTAATGCGCATCAATCGGAGTTCTTCAATGTCGTATTCGCCATCAAATTCTTTCAAGGCATCTTTAATGTTGTCGGATTCGGAATCCATGAAATAGTCGTGAATTTCATCTTGTTGGTCCTCGTCTAAAATTTCATCGATCCAATAGCGAATGTTCAATTTGGTTCCCGAATATACAATTTGCTCCATTTCTTTTAACAAACCGTCCATATCCAAACCTTTTGCTTTTGCGATATCGTCTAAAGCCAATTTTCGATCCACATTTTGAATGACATATAATTTTAATCCCGAATTGGCCCCAGTAGATTTCACCACCAAGTCATCCGGTCGCACAATGTCGTTATCTTCTACATAACGCGCAATTAGCGTTACGAATTCGGTACCATATTTTTTTGCTTTCCCTTCACCTACCCCATGAACATTGCTTAACTCATCAATCGATATAGGATATTTTAGTGCCATATCTTCTAATGAAGGGTCTTGGAATACGACAAATGGAGGTATTCCGAGTTTTTTGGCGACTTTCTTACGCAGATCCCGCAACATCGCCATCAAGGCCTCATCGGCAGTACCCGTTGATTTTGCTGCTGTTACGATGGCTTCATCTTCTTCTTCATTGTACTCATGATCTTCCGACATTAAGAAAGAGGAAGGCTTTGCAATAAAAGCTTCACCTTTGGGCGCTAATTTTAACACTCCGTAGGTTTCGATATCTTTGGACAACAATCCGTCTACCAATACCTGACGAATTAGGGCCATCCAATATTTTTCGTCGAATTTTGCACCACTACCAAAATACGGTTGGGTATCTATTTTTTGGGCTTTAATTACGGCATTGATTTTACCCACTAAAGCAAAAATAACTTCTTTTGATTTGAACAATTGTTTGGTATCGCGAACCACTTTTAAAAGGGTAACCACTTGATCCTGCGCTTCCACTTTCGTTTTGGGATTGCGCACATTATCATCCATATCCGCACCATCTCCATCAATATCGTCAAATGCTTCACCAAAATAGTGCAGTAAGAATTTACGGCGCGACATGGAGGTTTCGGCATACGCAACAACTTCTTGCAACAAAGCAAAACCAATTTCTTGTTCAGCAACCGGCTTGCCCGAGAGAAACTTTTCTAATTTCTCAATATCTTTATAGGAATAATAGGCCAAACAATGTCCTTCGCCACCATCACGTCCGGCACGTCCTGTTTCTTGATAATAACTTTCTAAAGATTTAGGGATGTCATGATGGATCACAAAACGCACATCGGGTTTGTCAATTCCCATACCAAAGGCAATTGTTGCTACCACTACCTCAACATCTTCCATCAGAAACATGTCTTGATGTTTTGCTCTGGTCTTGGCATCCAAACCCGCATGATACGGGACGGCACTAATACCATTTACCTGCAATACTTGTGCAATTTCTTCCACTTTTTTGCGACTCAAACAATAGATTACTCCCGATTTTCCTTTGTGTTGTTTAATGAATCGAATGATATCCGATTCGATGTTTTTGGTTTTTGTGCGTACTTCGTAATATAAATTAGGACGATTGAAAGAAGCTTTAAATGTATTAGCATCGGGCATGTCCAAGTTTTTCAAGATGTCTTCTTGTACTTTTGGAGTAGCCGTTGCTGTTAATCCAATCATGGGAACGTCTCCCAATTGGCGCACTATATTCCGTAAATTTCTATATTCGGGTCTAAAATCGTGTCCCCACTCTGAAATACAGTGGGCTTCATCGATGGCTACAAATGAAATTTTCACTTCATTTAAAAATTGTAAATATTCTTCTTTGGTAAGTGATTCAGGAGCTACATACAACAACTTCGTCACACCTGAGGTAATGTCTTTTTTTACTTGATTGACTTCCGTTTTATTCAACGAAGAATTCAATACATGCGCAATTCCGGTAACCGAACTTAAACTTCGGATGGCATCCACTTGGTTCTTCATCAAGGCAATTAGCGGAGAAACTACAATAGCCGTTCCTTCCAATACCAAAGCAGGTAACTGATAGCAAAGCGATTTTCCACCACCGGTTGGCATAATAACGAATGTATTGTTCCCGGTAATGATACTTTTAACTACTTGTTCCTGAAGACCTTTGAATTGGTTAAACCCAAAATATTTCTTTAATTCTTTATGTAAATCAATTTCGTGTGGATTCATTCTCTATTAATATGATTTTACCTAAATTTGCAAACATAAAGATACGATTTTCTTTTACACATACAAATTTTTTAATATTTCTATTTTGAGTACAACTGAAACCATTTTAGCTACAGCAAAAAAGACACTTTTATCAGAAAGTAAGAGTATCGAAAACCTTGTCAATTATTTGGACGAAGACTTTGCCAAAAGTGTAACCGAAATATACAACACTAAAGGCCGACTCGTTGTTACCGGTATTGGAAAAAGCGCCTTAATTGCTCAAAAAATCGTAGCTACCTTAAATTCAACCGGAACACCCTCGCTATTTTTGCATGCGGCTGAAGCCGTTCATGGCGATTTAGGCATGGTGCGCCCCGAAGATATTGTCATTTGTATTTCAAAAAGCGGCAACAGTCCGGAAATTAAAGTACTCGCCCCGTTATTAAAACGTTTTGGGAATACGTTAATTGGAATGACCGCCGATAAGAATTCGTTTTTAGGAAAAGAATCGCATTACATTTTGCATGCTTTTGTAGAGAGCGAAGCCTGTCCAAATAATTTAGCCCCTACAAACAGTACTACTGCCCAATTGGTTTTGGGTGATGCGCTTGCCGTTTGTTTGATGGAATTGCGCCAATTCAAAAGCGAAGATTTTGCAGTATACCACCCAGGTGGCGCTTTAGGAAAAAAATTATTGCTTCGCGTGAAAGACATGCTAGACACCACACATGCGCCACGTGTTGCTCCCGACGCTTCTATTAAAAAAGTGATCATGGAAATTTCAGAAAAACGTTTGGGCGTTACCGCTGTTATTGAAAACGATCACGTTATTGGAATTATTACCGATGGCGATATTCGAAGAATGCTAAACAACAGCGATACGTTTACCAATTTGACGGCTAAAGACATCATGACAAAACACCCAAAACACATTTCATCGAACCTATTGGTATCGGAAGCATTAAACATTTTAGAAAACAATGCCATTACGCAATTAGTAGTTATTGATGACCAAGCATACAAAGGCATACTTCACTTACATGACATTTTAAAAGAAGGCATCGTATAATGGCAAAAAAAAATATGGGAGAGATGTCTTTTTTAGACCATCTTGAAGAACTCCGTTGGTTATTAGTTAGAAGCTCAGCAGCCATATTAATTTGTGCTACTGTAGCCTTCTTCTTCAGCGATTTTATTTTCAATGAAATTATATTCGGACCTAAAGATCCTAATTTTGTCACCTACCGCTTTTTTTGTGATCTTTCCAATGAATTACAAATCTCTGAATCCTTTTGCGTTACAGAATTACCTTTCAACATTCAAAACACCGAAGTTGAAGGGCAAGTTTCCTTGCTCATTTGGACCTGCATCACGGCCGGATTCATTATTGCTTTTCCCTATATGCTGTGGTTGTTGTGGAAATTCATTAGCCCGGCACTCTATGAAAAAGAACGAAAATACGCCAAAGCCTTTGTATCAATTGCCTCCTTGTTGTTTTTCTTAGGCGTTTTGTTTGGTTATTTTATCATCATCCCTATGTCGGTGAATTTCTTTGCCACCTTTACGGTGAGTCCCGACATAAAAAACGACATCAACATTCAATCGTATATCAGCATGATCAAAACATCGGTCATTGCTTCTGGGTTGATTTTTGAAATGCCCATTATCATTTATTTCTTATCAAAAGTAGGATTGGTAACACCAGACTTTTTAAGAAAATACCGTAAATATGCCATTGTATTGATACTGATTGTGGCCGCTATAGTAACTCCACCCGATGTTGTGAGTCAGGTTATTGTTTCAATTCCTTTATTGGTATTGTATGAAATCAGTATTTTTATCAGTGCTGCGGTACTAAAAAACAAAGAAAAAGAAAAATTAAACGCATAATCCCATGGCAGATTTAGTAAAAGAATTCAACGATTACCGTTCGAAAATGAACGAAAAATTATTGGCCGATAACAATAAAGTCATCAAACGAATTTTCAATGTAGACACAAACGCCTATATGGAAGGCGCTTTAGATGTAAAAACCAAAGAGCTTTTAGGATTAGTAGCTTCAGCCGTATTGCGCTGCGACGATTGCATCAAATACCATTTAGAAACCGCCTATAAAAATGGCGTAAACAAAGAAGAAATGATGGAAGCTATGGGTATTGCTACGCTTGTGGGTGGTACAATCGTAATTCCGCATTTACGAAGAGCTTACGAATTTTGGGAAGCGTTGGAAAACAATTAGTTTATTTGAAAATTTGAAAATGTAATTATTTGTTAATTCATTTATTCTATTGATTATTTTTACTTTATTTGTTTATTGATACCATTTAAGATTTAATTTTGAGCATTCAATCCTTTTCAAATCTTCAAATTTTCAAATTAAAATCATGAAATTAAGAGCAGAAAATCTAGTTAAAACCTATAAAAAAAGAAGTGTCGTTAAAGGGATTTCTGTGGAAGTAAACCAAGGAGAAATCGTGGGTCTATTAGGCCCTAATGGTGCCGGAAAAACAACTTCCTTCTACATGATCGTTGGGTTGGTAAAGCCAAACAGTGGAAATATCTATCTTGACGATATGGACATTACCAATTTCCCAATGTACAAACGCGCACAAAATGGAATTGGCTATTTGGCGCAAGAAGCTTCTGTTTTTAGAAAACTAAGTATCGAAGATAATATTTTAAGTGTTTTGCAATTGACAAACCTCTCCAAAGAAGCGCAAGAAGCGAAAATGGAAGCCTTAATTGCAGAATTTTCATTGGAACACATTCGTACCAATCGTGGGGATTTGCTTTCGGGAGGTGAACGCCGTCGTACTGAAATTGCACGCGCCTTAGCTACCGATCCAAAATTTATTTTATTAGACGAACCCTTTGCTGGGGTTGACCCAGTAGCAGTAGAAGATATTCAACGCATTGTGGCCCAGTTAAAAAATAAAAACATTGGGATTTTAATTACCGATCACAATGTACAAGAAACACTAGCCATAACTGATAAAACCTACCTCATGTTTGAAGGGGGCATTTTAAAAGCGGGAAAACCGGAAGAATTAGTGGAAGACGAAATGGTGCGAAGAGTCTATTTGGGCCAAAATTTTGAGTTGCGCAAAACAAAAATCGACTTCAACGCTCCAAAAGCAGAAGTGGCAAAATAATCATGAGCAACCCCAGCAAAGAAACTTTAGAAAAGTGGCATAAAGATCCAAACTATTGGAAATGGGGTAGTTTTTATTTCAACAAAGAAGACCACCGCTTGTTTCCCCCAAAAAGAATTGCTTGGATGGGCTGGACCATAAACTTTGCCAATTGGAAATCAATACTTGCTTTTTTGCTTTTATTTGGTAGCATCTTACTCCTGCTCTGGTTCAAAAAAACACAATAAATTAGTAGCGCATTCCAAGTGCTAACAATTCATTTTTATCACCCTTAAAAATATTGAGATCTACATTGCCCTCAATACCTGCAATTTGTGCTTTTTCGGTAAATTGCCAAAACTCCCAATCCGATGCCAAAGTGTTACGCCAAAAATTATAATTGGCAATCCAAAGCGGGTAATCGGAAAACTCTTTTCGTAAAAAATCGGAATAATAGCGTTCCCCAGAATAGATAATGGGTTTTACTTTGTAATGTGCTTC
>JAGNZI010000010.1:0-13878 GCA_017984495.1 Flavobacterium sp. | reverse complement strand
TGCTAACCACTCTTCTTCTCTTGATCCGTTGCGCCATTATTTTTTAGCCCAAAACCTATTGTTGATTACCGATAGGGCTACATAAGAAAGTATAATGACTGGCAAGGCGGTAAATCCGAAAACCAATAACAAACCTAGGGAAAGTGCTAAAAAGAAAAATTGCAATTTGTTATGTGCCCAAGCAAACGTTTTAATTTTTAATGAAAATAGTGGAATTTCTGCATTCAACATGTACGCACTCACCAAACTGATGCCCAACAATACAAAAGGATTGAACAAGGCATTGACCAACCATTCGTGGGTACCGTCAAATTGAATCATTGGGATACTCATGATGAATAAAGCGTTAGCTGGTGTTGGTAAACCAATAAAAGAATCGGTTTGTCGGGTATCAATATTGAATTTTGCCAAACGGTAGGCAGAAGCCAACGTGATGATGAATCCCAAGTAGGGAACAAATCCCATATAGTAATAGTCTTCGGTCAAATAATAACGTGAAGAGTCGTCTTCTTGAATGTCAAGCAACAATTTGAACATCATTAAACCCGGTACTACCCCACTCGTAATGACATCGGCAAGTGAATCCAATTGCAAACCCAATTCGCCCGAAACCTTAAACTTACGCGCAAAAAAACCATCCCAAAAGTCAAAAAAGATACCCAAACACACAAAAAGAAAAGCTTCATCATAATACCCTTTAAAAATGGCAATAATGGCTAATAAACCACTCGAAAGGTTTAACAAGGTAATTGCGTTTGGAATGTGTTGTTTAATTTGCATGGCAATCGGTTTTATTCAACTCAAATGAACTCTAAATTAGTTGCAGCAAATGTAATACAATAAGTTAATACATTTAGAGTTTAGTAATTAAGAAATTTATTCCATCTTTGTAAAAAAATTGGCCTTGAAAAAGATATTTCTTCTTCTTTTTGTTTGTATTACTGCCTTTAGCCACGCTCAAAGCGTTCGAAAATATTCGAATGAATTCATGAGTATTGGGGTAGATGCCGCGGCCTTAGGCATGTCGAATGCCGTTGTTGCACACACCCACGATGTCAATTCGGGGTATTGGAATCCAGCGGGATTGGTGCACTTAGAAGACAAACAATTTGCCCTCATGCATGCCAATTATTTTGCCAATATTGCCCAATATGATTATGCAGGTTTTGCAATGCCCATCGATGATCAAAGTGCTGTAGGCCTTTCATTAATCCGTTTTGGGGTCGACGATATCTTAAACACCACTCAATTGATCGACAGCGAAGGAAATATCGATTACAACCGCATTTCGTTATTCTCCACCGCCGATTATGGCCTAACATTATCGTATGCCAGAAGTTTGCCCATCGATGGACTAAATTTTGGCGTGAATGCCAAGGTTATACGAAGAATCATTGGCGATTTTGCTAATTCTTGGGGCTTTGGGTTTGATTTGGGCCTTCAGTATATTAGTGAAGAAGAAGATTGGAAGTTTGGCGTATTGCTGCGCGACATTACCACAACCTACAACACGTGGAGCATCGACACCAAAAAATATGAAGCCATAGCGAATGCCATTCCGGGTGAAAATCAAGAATTACCCGAAACCAGCGAAATTACATTGCCGAAAGCACAAGTAGGCTTGTCTAAAAAATGGATAGTGCGCTACGATTATAGTATTTTGGCAGCCGCCAATTTGAACATGCAATTTGCACAAACCAACGATCTCATTTCGACTCGTACGGTGAGTATTGATCCGGCTTTGGGGATTGAAATGGGCTATCTGAACTTGGTTTATCTGAGAGGGGGCGTTGGAAATTTTCAGCAAATCACCCAAATAGATGCCACTAAAAAAATGAGTTTTCAGCCCAATATCGGTTTAGGGTTCAAATACAAAGGCATTCAAATTGACTATGCATTAACCGACTTAGGCGATCAAAGTGCCGCATTGTACTCCAATATTTTTTCATTGAAAATCGATTGGGAAATGTTTCGATAATTTCAAAAAACATAGAAATAAGAAGAAAGACATTATTTAATATGATCAAAAAACTACTTTTCGCATTCCTGCTCTGCTTTTCATATCTTGGCTTTTCGCAAAATAGTTCACTATCAGACCAAGCTAAAGTAAGTATTTTAACCTGTGGCACTGGGCCCGAATCGTATGCCATGTATGGCCATACCGGAATTCGCATCCAAGACCCCGCGTCTGGAATCGATGTAGTTTACAATTATGGTGCCTTTGATTTTAGTACGCCAAATTTCATTGGACGATTTGTAAAAGGGGATTTGCAATACTTTGTTACCAACGGCAGCTACATTGATTTTTACTACAATTACCAAACTGAAAACAGGGAAATAATTGAACAAGAAATTGCACTCACTTCCACACAAATCAATCAATTATTCGAGCAATTAAACACCTCAGTATATAGCGAAGTACGCTTTTATACCTATAAATTTATTGATCGAAATTGTACGACTATGGTGGTGGATAAAATCAATACTACTTTAGGAAAAGAATACCTGAAATCGAAAACAACTAACCAATCTTATCGAGAAGTATTATACCCCTACATGTCTGATTTTTATTTGAAATTGGGCATTCAATTGATTTTTGGCGCAAAAGTAGACGAACCCGCTACGCGTTTGTTTTTACCTTACGAATTGAAGAAATCGCTATCTCAAACCACCCTTCAAGGCAAACCGATTAGCACTTCTACTGAAACGGTATTGAGCGCCAACAAAACAACTACCTCCTTTGCCTTTTGGAATTCGATATATTCATTACTTACCGCGTTAGTCATACTAGCACTCTTTGGTAAAAAAGGCGTTCAAATCGGCTATTTTATGGTGGCTGGGCTTTTGGGTGTGTTTTTTATGGTTGTTGGTCTTTATTCAATGCACGAAGAACTCTTATGGAATTACAACGCACTATTGTTCAACCCACTATTAATAGGATATGCAGGGTGTCTTTGGAAAGAAAAAACGAAGGCCGCAAAACTACTGGCCAAAATTATAGCAGGATGTTTGGCCCTTTATATCGTTTACATGCTCGATAAAATACACTTGCAAATTGTTTGGCCATTTATTGCATTACAGGCCTACTGGTTGGGAAAAGGGATGTTGAAAAAAAATTAATTTTCTCTTAAATACAGTAAAAACTCACGCTCTTTACGTTTGGCTACAGGCAAATCGTGACCGTTATTCAATTCGCAATACAAGCCATCTTTTTTATTAATGCGCACAATATGATGCACATTAATAAGCGATGAATTATGAATTCTAAAAAAGTGATGCGAGGGAAACAATTGCTGGTATTCACCAATATTTTTACTGGATACTATTTTGGTGCCATTTTGCAAAAAAATCTCGGTATATTTCCCATCGGCCTTGCAATATAAGACCTCTGTGAATTTTATGATTTCAATCTTATCTATTGAAGATACCACAAAAAAATCCTTATGCACATGAGCTGAAAAAGCAGTAGTAGTGGCTGCACTTTTTAGCTGTACAAAAGCCGCTTCTCTTTCAATGGCATATTTTACCTTGAGGAGTGCCGCAGTAAATTCATCAGCATCAAAAGGGAATACTAAAAAATCTGTGGCATGGTATTTAAACGCTTCATAAGCTGCCTCTTTTGGTCCGATAAAAACCCATTTTGCCTTTAATACATCAACCGAACGAAACGACTCAAAGTGACTTAGGTTTTCCTTCGTGGCTCGCAGCAGAATGAGATCGGGTTGTAGTTGACTCAAAGCGTGGTGACTGGTAGCAATTGATTTTGCCGAACCCACCATAGTAATCATACCCGGATTTTTCTTACTATAGGTTTCCATCTTTTTGATAGCATCCTGATCATCGTCAATTACAAAAGCATGGATAAGAAACATAGTACGGTCAGTTTATGCAATTAATACCAATCGGAGTGGTAGCGATTTTCACCTAAATAATAAATCAAACCAAAAGAAAAATTATAGAAACTCCCTGATGTTGGTTTGTAATCTTCGTTTAGCAATTGACCGTCAAAACCATAATGTTGTTTGGTAGTTATGTTGTGGGTAAAATCTGCAGTTAAAGCAAATTTATTGGAGATATTCAACATGGGCGTAATCCCGATTCCAACTACACCTACCCGTTCATAATCTGTTTGTCCAATCATATACGCAAAGGCTACTCCGGCATCAACGTGTGCATTAACTCCTACACGATCTCTCGTCCAATACGTCAATCCCAATTGTTTTCCAATATTATACACACCTGAAACACCAAGTGTATTGTACGTAATACCCAAATCGCCACCTGGATCGTTTACAAAATGATCCAATTTATAAGAAACTTTAGCGCCAATAGTTTCCGTAAACATATAGCGAATGCCCACATTAAAGTGATTCATGCTGGAAAAATTGGATTTATATCCTTTATAATACGGCTCAATAGCTCCACAATATCCATAACCGGCTTCCACAGACATATTGTTTACATTAAATTGTGAAAACAAGGGCATTGTACAAAAAAATAATAACAGTAGGCTTAATTTGGGTGTTTGTTTCATGATACATTATAATAAGCTACGAAAGTAAAAAAAAATGCGTTTCCACCAACTATATTGCTGCGTTTTTATACTGCAATCGTTGCATTTCCATACCAAAGTTAGCAACAAAACCTCCTGGATGCAGGGTTGTACTGGATTATTTGACTTTGCAGGTGGATTTCCTAGTTGTCATTTTTTTGGACAAATGCATCCACATCAAATGGAAAAGGGAAAATCGTGAAAAAAACAATCAAGGCATCCATGAAAAAATTGCGGTTCAGGGCATACCAGTTATTGATTCGGACTTTATCGGGCCAAATAACGGCATCATTAAACGCTAAGGGATCGCTTTGTTGGGCAAGCAGTTCCTCTTCGTTTCTGTATTTAAGGGATGCTAAACCGGTGATACCCGGGAGCAACGTGAGCAGTAAACGATCGGAATCTGGTAGTGTATCGGCGTACCCTGCAATATCAGGTCGTGGGCCCACCAAGGTCATTTCACCTTTAAGGATATTGAGGAGTTGCGGGAGTTCGTCAAGTTTCGTTTTACGCAACAACTGGCCCCAAAGGGAGATTTTTTGCGTACGCGCATGCAAGGTTCTCAGTTTGTAGATGTAAAAAGGTTTTCCATACCGACCGATGCGTTCTTGTTGAAAGATACCGTTGGAACGGGTATCTAGTGCGGTGATACCATAGAATACAACAAGACCTATAACGAAAAGTAGTATTCCCATATCCGGTCGCGTTTTAAGTTACTCTTGAGGTGTTTGAATGAACTCGGGAACCAATTCGGTAAACAAATCGATCAATGCGTGTTTATCGTCAAATGTATTAGATTGTAGTTTTAGCAAAAACTCTTGTACCTTTTCATAACAAAAAACCGGATCTTGAGCAATAAGTATTTTTGGATGATAGGTTGGCAGGGTTTTAGAGGTGTCTGCCAATACTTCTTCATATAATTTTTCACCCGGACGAAGGCCTGTATACACAATGTCAATATCCGTATAAGGTTCTTTTCCGCTCAAGCGAATCATTTTTTCAGCTAGATTTTTAATGTAAATCGGTTTGCCCATATCAAAGATGAAAATTTCACCTCCCGATCCCATGGTTCCAGCTTCCAACACCAATTTACAGGCTTCTGGTATGGTCATGAAAAAGCGGTTTATTTCGGGATGCGTTACCGTGATGGGTCCACCTTCCTTGATTTGTTTCTCAAATAAATTCACTACCGAACCATTCGATCCCAATACATTTCCGAAACGCGTGGTAATCACTTGCATTTTTTGCGATCCTTTTTGCGTACTATAGCGCGATTGCACCATAATTTCTGCAATACGTTTCGACGCTCCCATTACATTGGTTGGGTTTACAGCCTTGTCGGTAGATATAAAAACAAATCGTTGGGTACCATGATTTAAAGCCGTCTCCAGAATATTATTGGTTCCAAAGATGTTTACCTTAACCGCTTGCATGAAATTGGTTTCCAAAACCGGCACGTGCTTATAGGCTGCAGCATGAAAGACAATTTCGGGTTTGTACTTTTGAAAAACAAGTTCGACTTCTTTTCTATTGGTAACGTCAACCAATTCATAGTGGCATATTACTTTTGGAAAAGCAGCTGCCATGGTAAGATAAATCGAATTCAAAGGAGTCTCGGCTTGGTCTACCACCACAATGCGATTGGGTTTAAACTTAGCCAATTGATTGACAAGTTCGCTACCTATAGAACCTGCACCTCCGGTTACCAAAATCGTTTTTTCAGTAAACGCATTGATGACATTGGGGTTATCGATACTAATGGTATCGCGAAACATCAATTCATTAATGGTGTATTTTTTTAAGGATTTTACCGAACTCACCGCCGTATCAAAACCACTGACTAATTTCGGATTGTATACGTTAATTTTATAGCGCAAACAATCTTCCAACAGCTCTAGTTCTTCACTTTCATCCAAGAAGTTTTTGATCAAAACCACATGCTTGATTCTGTTGTAACGAAGAATAGAAATGATGGAGTTGGTCTTTGCAATTACTGGAATTCCCAATACTTTTTTATCGTTCAAGTACTTGTTTTTGTCAATAAAAAATTGCAGTTTGTATTGCGAATTATCATTTACAAAAGCTTCCGCCAATGCTATAGTGGTACTATTTACACCCACAATCGCAATACTTTCTTGTACAGCCTGTTCTTCTTCACCGGTGAAGTATTTGAACAATACTTTGATAAAAATTCGGAAAGATACAAGTGAAAAAAAGATGAAAAGCGACGAAAAGAATAGGGTTAAAATGACGAACATGTGTTCGCCTACAACAAAATTATAAACTAAATCGATGCTGAATAAGGTTAAAAAAGCAAAAAATACCGCTTTAAATAATCGAGTTGCATCCCTTAAACTGGAATAACGAATGATTCCTTTATACGTTTTAAAGATGAAAAAATAAAAGCTTATGGTAAAAACGACGATACAAAAACGAGCCCAAGTTGGAACTGTCGTATAAAATTTAACCCCAATTTCCTTGAAAATAAGAAATGAAACTACTGAAACAATTAATGAAATAGCAATATCAATT
This sequence comes from Flavobacterium sp., assembly GCA_017984495.1. Lineage (GTDB taxonomy): Bacteria > Bacteroidota > Bacteroidia > Flavobacteriales > Flavobacteriaceae > Flavobacterium. The sequence continues at coordinate 6,794 of JAGNZI010000010.1, read as the reverse complement.
ATTAAAATAGACCAGGAAGGAAGAAAACTTAATTTTTTTAAATTGATGTAGTGTTTGATATTTTTTTGCATAAGAGTCTCTTTTCTTAGGGAACACAAAATTATACATTTTTTTTTAATATTTTAGGAGTGTTCGCATTATTTTTAGGTCAACTTTATAGGAAATTCCTACACCAGAGCCATGTAAATTTATATCTTTACCAAAATTTTTTATATGAAACGGATCTTCTTGTTGTTGTTTTTAGGGCTAAGTGGTATAACCCAGAGCCAAAATCGTGTAAGTGTCAATGCCGCCACAACGCTCCTAGGTTTTCCTTCTTTGGGGTATGAAAAACCCTTAAACGCGCATGTAAGTTTTCACTTGGATGCCATTGGTTCGCCGCTTAACAGCTATAACGACATGCCGTTGCGCTTTTTAATAATCACGCCTGAAGTGCGTTACTACCCGAGTGCAGCACACCGAGGCTTCTATGTGGGGGGTCATGTGGGGGGCAGCACCTTCAAGTTACAAAAGTATGGCTATGAAAATTCCAATAAATACCAAAAAGGATACAATTATATGATGGGAGCCAGTTTTGGTTATGTGTATTTTGTCTCTGACAAAATTGCTTTAGAGGCGTTTTTGGGTGGTGGTTCCATTCAAAGTTTTTACAAAGGCTACGACATCACCACGGGCGAACGCTATGATGGGGCTGAAAAATTTAACAAAAGTGGTGAATGGCTGCCCTATCGCGGTGGTATTTCGATCATACTTCAGCTGAAATAGAAAGACGAGGTTCGTTGTTCGGAATGCGAATTATGAATTAAAAATTACGAATTACGATTCACGAGTTACGATTCACGATTCACGATTAATAATCTTCAAATTACCTAATTGTCTCATTACCTTTTACTCCAAACTCAAAACTACTAACTCTTTACTCTTATTCGAGGTTCGGAATGCGAATTATGAATTAAAAATTACGAATTACGGTTCACGAGTTACGATTCACGATTAATAATCTTCAAATTTTCAAATTGTCTCATTGACTCATTAACTCTTCCAGTGTCACAAAGTTTCACTAAGGTAGCACTAAGTTTCACAAAGATTTTAAGCTATGCCTCGATTCCTTGTTCATTGTTCGTTGTTCGTTGTTCGTTGTTCAAAATTTACTTAAATAATTTCAATGTTGAATAACGAATGTTGAATTTTGAATGTTCAAATTGACCAATTGTCCCATTACCCATTGCCTATAACCATTTTCCTCAAAACCATATAAGTAGAAACTATTAATTACAAATTTTTACTTTTTTCCCTTGATGGTAAAAAGTAACAAAAAAGATCAAGCCTGAATCATTTCGTCTTGAAAACTACCTCGAAAAGAGGTCCGCAATGCGAGTCGCTCGTCATGCTTCCTCGTCTATGAGCATTGCTCCTGTACTTTTCTTCGTTGTTTTACTACGACGATCTGATTAGGGCGAGGTTCAATGTTCATGTTGGGAATTACGAATTAAAAATTACGAATTACGGTTCACGAGTTACGGTTCACGATTAATAATCTTCAAATTTTCAAATTGGCTCATTGATAAATTGACTTTTACTCCAAACTCTTTACTCCTGACTCCTAACTCTTCCCAACTCTTCTCTTCTGAATAAAATAATACATAACGGCTATACCTATGATGGCCATCGGTAAAATCCAGTCGTCAATAGGTGCTGCTGGAACATCTAGTACGTCATCTCCGTCATCAAAAACAGGAGGATTAGCTTGAGTAAATTGTACTAAAAAAAATAAAACCAACAAAAATTGATATCTAATTGCGGGGTAATTCAAGTTTCTCATGTTTTCCAGTTTCATTATTCTATAATCCATTTTAACTGTTTTTGTTTGCCTTGAGCCAATATAGTTACGAAATAAACGCCTTTTTGTATATTTCCTAAAGGCATAACCTGCATTGAATTTTCAATTGTAGTAATCTGAGTCGGTATTTTCTGTCCTAACATATTATATACTATAATTTCACCATCGGTAATCCCTTTAATATATAATTGATTTCCGATTTTAGTAGGATTAGGATAGATAGCAATATCATTCCAAAAATCTTCCGATGATAAATTTGAGGGTTGATATACAATTTTAAACCTTGATTGGTTGATACTAGACACAATTTGCGGATTTACATCAAAATTATAGGTATTGATTGTACCAGGTTGTAATTGAACATAAGAATTTAGATGATCATCAAATAAATAGGGTGTCAAATTTGAATATTGTGTCAAATCAAAAACCAGCTTGTAGGCTGTATATCGATACTTTGCTATACCTAATTGAATAATTTCAGCTATATCAGGATAATTTCTTTTATCTATACTTATGGCACTATTTTCATAGTTAACAAACAAATCTTCATCTAAATTAGGAATTTTAGGCATATCTGTTGGATCCAATTCAGAATTTAATCCTGATTTGAAAACCAATAACAAACCATCTAAAATTGTATTGGACAATGCGCTATTTCGATCATACAATGCAATATTAATTTTATCAAAATTAGAAGCCTCTCTAGCTTGTTGTCTAAAAACAGAGGCATCTGAGGTTGTACTCAACTTATGTGCCTCTTTAAAAACAATACTACTTGTAGTACTGCCTTGCTTTCTTATAAAAAACGCCGCACCTGGAGCAACAATTCGAGAGTTACCAACACCTGAAATCACCAAATCGTTGTCCCCTGTAAAATCTACAGATACGTATGCTCCTCGAGAACCTACTCTTGAATTCCAATACCACACTTGATTTTGAAATCCTGATCCTTTCAATACCTCTTTCATATTGACTTTGGATTGATAGGGATTTCCTATAAACGAATACGAATTGGATGTTTGATTTAAATTGTTAGATGAAATGGTAAAATCTCCAACATGTAACTGACCTGTAGCACGCAAAATGGTAGTTGTTGCTGTTGGTGTATTTGAATTTAAATTTATAGAACGATCTCCACGTATTAACATTCTATATGCTGTTCCAGCAGATAAACTATTGGACAACGTGTTACCGACAGAACTCCAACTACTACTAACATTATTGTACGTATACATTGAATAATTAGTCGTTTGCGTAGCGTCTAAACCATTTTGTCAGTTCCCAGTAATATGTGTTCCATACCCTGAATTAGGATTTAAATTATTTGTAGTTGATGTATTTATAACCCCTTCTTGCCAATTGGCATTGATAGAAGTTGTTGTGGTAACTGATGGTGAAATAAATCGAAATGCGCGTCTAGCAGGAATGAAATTTTCAACCGTTACATTTCCTGAAATACTCCCCTCTACTGAAGGAACTACTGCTGTTTTATCAACTGAAGAGGCTAATGTAATATTGCCATTAGTTGTTAAAGCTCCTTGAATAATATGTAATTTTGCTAAAATGCGAATTGCATTTCCAATTGCAATACTTCCAGTATTTGTTCTGTTTAATACAAATTCATCCAATGTAGCATTACTTGAAAAATAAATAGCTCCAGATGCTCCATAACCTGCAATAGTTATTTTTGAATTATCATTTGTAGTAAATGCTTTATTAGAAGAGGCATTTACAATTGATCCCCTTACTTCAATCGTGTTTGAACCCACTACAAACTTATAAGTATGATCTGTACTATTAAAATTCAAATCACCAATTATTCGGCTTGAATCAAGATGCAAATCTCTTTGAACTGCATCATCAAATGTAATATTTGCCCCAGAACTTGGTACATAATTTCCACTCCAGTTGCCAGCAGTATTAAAATCTGTGCTAATACCTCCAACCCACAAAGCATTATTTTGAATCGTTGTAATTGCCGTTCCCTTTGCAACAGGATCTATACTGTTTAGCGCAGTTAAGGTTACACTTCCAGTACCCCCAAAAGAAATAGCACCTGTCCAAACTCCATTAACAAAAGTGCCAGATACTTCTGGTGAAATTAAAACATTACTGCTTAAATTAACCGTTCCTGTAAAACCAGAAAAAGTCGAACCTGGACATGTAGTTCCTTGAATTGCTGTTATCTTTACATTGAGAGTTTGACCTGAATTTATTGTAGATGGAAAAGCACTTCCATCGGATAAAGTAATACAAAAACCACCAACTCCAGTAACTGTTTTAGAATTAGAAGCTGAACTCAATATCCCATCTACTTCATTTTTTGCAGTAATAACTACATCTCGATATAAAGCGTTACTATCTACAGTAATAGACCAACTACCGGTTGCATTGGTTGAACCTACTTCTTCACCATTCAGATATACCCTAATAGTTCCTAACCCACTTGACCCTGATATTTGAGTACTGCCAACTGTATAATCATTAATAAGTGTAGGTGCTGAGGGAGCGCTTGCTTTTACGGTAACTGAGCTTGAAGCATTACTAATCGACTTTGATACAGCCTTTGCTTTAGCCGTTAATACATCATTAGTCGACAAGGTTAAGCCTGTAATTTGCCAATTACCATATATGTTGACTGTAGTTGATCCAAATAAAACGCCTCCTTTGTAAAGCATAATATCTGTGCCTGATGGTTCTAAACTATAACCGGATACGGTTGTATTTGAACCTGCAATATAAGTTCCATTAATGGTTGGCACTATAGATTGATCGGGATTCTGCAATTGAACCGTTAGTGTAGTTGAAACTGCAGATAGCCAATAATTTGGAGTTGTTCCACTGCCTTGTGCACGTGCACTAACAAGATCATTTTCCATCAAAGCAGCTACAGTAAAAGTATGATTTGATTGAGATGCTATAGTTGTTTGTGTTCTAGAAACCTCAATTCCATTTACGTAAAGTATTAAAAATACTGGGTAGGAAGCATTATTTTTTACAATAATATTTTGTGCAGTTGGCAATTGATTAATAGTTGTTGTTACAAATGATGGAGTTGTAGTAATAACACCAATTGCATTTGTATTTCCAGAAGATTTAATGGAGACATTTGAATAATTTGAATTACATCCTGAACTAACTAATATTGCTTTGCATATAAAATTTGTTTCATTAAAAACATTTGTATTTAATCCACTTGGCACAGAAAATGTTCCGTTAGATTGTACAAAATAATTTGTATGCGAAAATAATGTTATGGTATTTTCATCTGTTTGTGTATAGAGTTGAATTCGAACATTTGATCCATTTGGCGTTACAGCACCCGACCAAGTTCCTAAAATATTATTTGAAGATCTATTAGTAATTTCAGGGGAAGCTAAAAAACACTCTTGCACTTGAGATACTACTATTTCAGGGGAAGCATTAGACTCAGATTTTCCTGAAGCAGTTGCCTTTGAGGTAATGAGATCACCCGTTGACAAGCCACTTACTGAAGAAAGCGACCATGCATTTGAAGATACTGATGTAGTTCCAATTTGGACACCATTTTTATACACCTTTATTGAAGTTCCATTAGTCTCAGTACTAGTACCAGAGATTGAATTAGAAGTCGTCAAAATTCCACTATTAACACTTGGTGCAGCGGTTTTTACTATCCAGTTTGAGGAATCAAAATTTTCATCTAATGCATCAAAGGTAACCGATGGGAATGCATTAATTATTAATTGCTGTAACAGCAAACTATTGTTGCCAAACTTAACATCATCAATACCGTTGTAATCTGAAATTGTGCCTAATACCCCACTACCAGCACTGGTAACCGTTGCAGCAGTAAATCGAACAAGATTGTTAGCATCTACAGCTGATAATGGAACAAAAAAATCATAGAAGTAATCTAAATTTCCTCCAACTGTACTATAAGCAACAGATCGTTGAGCGTATTCGTTAACGTTATAAGAAGCCAATAATTGACCGGCATTATTTAGTTCATGTTTGTAGATTGCTATTCGACCATTATTTCCTGTTTCGTAAACAATTTCCCTATCAAAACCTAAATTATTAGAACTTAAGGCTGTTCCAAAAACACCATCTGAATCAATTAACAAAGAATATCCTTTACTAGCAGTTGAAGCTCCCCCTAATCGAAATCGAATTACCAAATAATTTATACCGTCTACTGATTTTTTTAAAATATAACACGACTGATTAGTTCCTGCCGAAGCTATATCGGTATGGCCACCTCCTGATCCTGTGTTTAGATCATTTATGGGTTCTACCTCAAATACTGGTAATGCAATCATTTTTAATTCGCTGTTGAGACCATAATCATTTGAAGTGAACCCGCTAGAAGTTACCGAAATAAAACCATCATTATTAGAATCTAATACTTTTTGACCTAATGTACCTTGAACTCTCTGATAGATTGTACCCGGAACTTGTGAAAAACATATCGTAACAAACAACGAAAACAAGGAAAATAAATACGTTTTCATACACTTAACTTATTTATATTTAATAATTTACAAAAATACTGCATATAAACACAAATTGAATTACTTGAATTCGTCTTTAAGGGTATGTTTTGGCTTTTTATTTATATAAATAATTGTAAAACAATAACTTAAATAAAATAAATTAGGGGGATTTATGCCGTAAACTTGTATAAAAAAACACCCTAAAGGGTGCTTTTGTGTTTATACTAACGATTGTCTTTTCTTTTTTATAAAGTAGTACATAACGGCTATACCTAATACCGCCATTGGGAGGATCCAGTGGTCAATAGGTGCTGCTGGGTCTTCTCCTGGGTCTTCTTCAAAGGGAAAACCGGGATCTTGTTGCGCCATTGCCGCAATACTTACTAAATTAAAAACCATCAAATATATCTTGATCTGTAGTGTATTTACTGTTTTCATCTGTCTTCGTATTACGGTTATTTGATCATTAATTTAGTTGT
>JAGNZI010000040.1 GCA_017984495.1 Flavobacterium sp. | reverse complement strand
ATCAAAATGGCATTATTGTGTACTTTTGCAAACTATTTTACAATAATTCCATGCAAACGCCACAAAAAATTGCTGTAGTAGGTTCTGGATTAGTAGGTACATTATTGGCAATCTACTTAAAAAGAGCTGGACATACAGTACATGTTTTCGACAGAAGTCCCGACATTAGAACCGTTGAATTTTCCGGTCGTTCTATTAATTTAGTGATGTCAAATCGTGGTTGGAAAGCACTGGAGGATGTTGGTTTGGATGACGCTATTAGAGCAATAGGGATTCCAGTAGATAAACGAGCTATCCACCTTCAGAATGGTACGATCAACTATCAATCGTACGGCAAAGAGGGCGAGGCAATTTTTTCTTTATCTCGAGGTGTTTTGAATCGGAAAATGGTTGATTTAGCAGAGGCTGAAGGTGTAGAATTTTTCTTTGAACGTAAAATATGGGATGTAACATTAGCCACGGCAAGTCTATGGGAAGGCGAATCGGAACAAGGCGATTGGACTGCATTACAATACGATAAAGTTTTTGGTGCTGATGGTGCTTTTTCTAGAATTAGACATCGAATGCAACGACAGTCCATGTTTGATTATTCGCAAGAGTTTATGAAAATAGGCTACAAAGAATTGCACATTCCAGCGAATGAAGATGGTTCCCCAAAAATAGATATTCATTCCTTACATATTTGGCCGAGAGGCAATTTTATGTTGATGGGATTGGCAAATTTGGATAATTCATTTACGTGTACTTTGTTTATGCCGATAGAAGGTGAAAACTCATTTGAATCATTAACAAATGAAGAAAAGTTGGTTTCATTTTTTGCGGATTATTTTCCAGATACTCAAGCAGTAATTCCTGATTTGGTAAGCGATTTTTTTAGAAACCCAAACAGTTATTTGGCGATTATGAAATGCTTCCCCTGGACATATGAAGACAAGGTTGCGCTTATTGGAGATTCGGCGCACGCCATTGTTCCATTTTATGGGCACGGGATGAATGCTGGATTTGAAGACATTACAATACTTAATGAAATGATGCAACAATATGGCGATGATTGGCATCAAATATTTAAAGCCTACCAAATCTCAAGAAAACCAAACGCCGATGCCATTGCCGAACTTTCCAGAAGAAATTTTGAAGAGATGAGTGCTAAAACCGCCGATGCGCAATTTTTACTACAAAAGAAAATCGAAAAATGGTTTTCCGATAAACACCCCGAAAAATGGACCCCTTTATACAGTCGGGTTACGTTTAGTTTGCAACCCTATGCTGATGCTTTGGCCATAGGAGAGTATCAAAATGCTATTATGCAAGAAGTCTTGAAAATAGACAATATTGAAGAAATTTGGAACTCCGATCAAGTTGAAAATAGAATCCTTGAATTATTGCGCGAGGCTTAATCTTCTCTATTAACCAAATCCATACTAAAAGCCGGTGTGCAAATCGCTATATATTCACAGGGTTCATCAAAAGGATTCGAATATTGAATGCGTGTATTTTTCTCAATTTTGATCGATTGTCCAGCAGCTAAAATGAGGCATTCCTCTTCAATAATAAATTGTTTTTTCCCTTTTATTATATAGGTATATTCATCAAAATTTGGGGTTTGAAACGGTTCGCTCCATCCGGGTGGCGCAATCATATGGGCAATAGAAATTTCCGAATTGTTAGTAGTGGCTAGTCCATGATGTTCTTCAATTAATTTGCCATCTGTTGTTGGTACAACAAAAGGTGATTTTTGAATGATATACTTTTTCATTTGAATTAAATTTTGTTACTACACCAAATGTAGGGTAAAATTTCATTAAATAAAAAACGAGAAAGAATCTTTAGGATGGACAGTACTAATTACAATTGACTTAATTTTATGGAAACAATAATATAGATTTTTATTCGTTTTTACAGGTAAAGTGTTAAAGTTATGCGAATTATAAAAAGTAGGAATTAACATTAACTTTACGTGAGGGTAAACATATTGTTATTATTTCTTAACATTAGGCGTAAAAACATAAAAAAAGTTTTTTTTTTCAAAGTAAAAATTTAAATTTGGACCCTGTTAAGTAACCACTCAAGGTCTTGGCAATATTATCGACATTTTAAAACTAATAAAATTTAAAAAAAATGACAAACGTATCTAACGAATCTGTTGAAAACGGAGCAAGCTCTAAAGGTTCAAATGTATTTGCAGCTTTAACAATTGTAATTTGTATTGTAATTGGAATTTTAATTTGGAAATTTGTAATGGGTCACCCTTCAAATTTTGAAAACAACGATCCAGAAGGTCACCCACTACCAGGAAATTATTTAGGAATGGTTTACAAAGGAGGATTTATTGTTCCTGTTTTGATGGGATTACTTTTAATGGCTTTAGTTTTTTCAATTGAAAGATTTATTGTGATCGGAAAAGCAGCTGGAAAAGCGAATGTTGAAAAATTCGTTAAAAATGTACAATCGTTAGTAGCTCAAGGTAAAGTTGATGAAGCTATTGCTGAGTGTGATGCACAAGAAGGATCTGTAGCTAATGTAGTTAGAGCAGGTTTAACTAAATACCAAGAAGTTAAAAAAGAAGGTTTTGATAGCGAAAAAGCGACTGAAACGATTCAAAAAGAAATAGAAGAAGCTACGTCATTAGAAATGCCAATGTTAGAGAAAAACATGACCATTATCGCAACATTAGTATCTATTGGTACTTTAATGGGATTATTAGGAACGGTATCGGGTATGATTAAAGCGTTCTCTGGATTAGCAGCAGCAGGAGCTCCTGACCAAGCAGCCTTAGCAACGGGTATCTCTGAAGCGTTAATTAATACAGCTACAGGTATTGGAACGTCAACTTTGGCTATTATTTCTTACAACTTATTTACATCTAAAATTGATAAATTAACGTATTCTATTGATGAGGCTGGTTTTGCCATTACTCAAGCTTATAGAAGAATGAAAGGAAAAGCTGCATAATTCAGCAATTTTAAGCGTTAATTATTAATAAATTTCAATAATTCAAACCGAATATTGAAGTTAAAATTTTAAAAAAGATGGCAAAAGTAAAAATGTCAAAAAAGAGTACAAAAATAGACATGACCGCAATGTGTGATGTTGCCTTTTTGTTGCTTTCTTTCTTTGTAATGACGTCTACTGCCAAAGTACCAGAACCACTTCCAGTGGATACACCAGCCTCTACTCGTGAGACTAAATTGCCAGAAACTGATTTGGTAACAATTACAGTAGGTAAAGAAAAAGTGTTTTTTGGTATGGTAGGTCAAGATGTTCGTGCAAACGCTTTGGGTAAAATTGCAGAAAAATACAAATTATCATTCACTGAAGAAGAAACAAAACGTTTTTCCTTAATTGATGGTTTTGGTGTGCCTGCAGGAAGTTTGAAAGGATTGATATCCCTGAAAAGCGATGAGCGTAATAAAGATGGAGTTCAGTCTGGAATTCCTTATGATTCAATTGACAATCAATTAAGAGAGTGGATCTTAGCAGCTCGTTTTGCTACTAAAGAATTGCACCAAAAAGAATTGAAAGTTGCAATTAAAGGAGATGCTAAAGAAGAATATCCAACGATTAAAAAAGTAATTGATATTCTTCAGGATCAAAAAGTGAACAAGTTTTTCTTAGTAACAGGTCTTAGAACCGAAGATTTTTAATTTAATAATACTATATAATGGCAGAATTAAATACGGGCGGAGGCGATAGTAAAGGCAAAAAAGTAAGAAGTAAGAAACAAGATGCTGGTGTAGATTTGACCGCGATGGTGGATTTGGCATTTCTTTTGATTACATTCTTCATGCTTACTACTTCGTTGTCGAAGCCACAGTCCATGAACTTGGCGATGCCGGATAAAAATAAGGATCAAATAGACGAACCTGTTTTGGACGTTGCTGATGATAGAACTTTAACGATTCTATTGGGTGAGAAAAATAAGATGGTTTGGTATTATGGTTTGCCTAAAACACCTATCGAAGGTCCGACTGTTGTTGGTTATGGTAAAAATGGCATTCGTAAAGAATTGTTAGCAAAAACCAAATCAGTAGTAGCTAAGTATGGTGATCCAAAAAAAGGATTGATTGTTTTGGTAAAAGCAAGTAAGAAATCTACCTATAGAAACCTAGTGGATATATTGGATGAAATTGCAATTACAAAAGTACCTACTTACGCAATTGTAGATATAACTCCAGAGGATAAAGCCATATTAGAAAAAGAAGAATTATTAACCAAGTAATTTTCTGTTTCTACATTTAAAAAATAATAATTATGTCAAAATTAAACATATTTCAGCAAGAGTGGATTGATATGGTTTTTGAAGGGCGCAACAAAGCTTATGGAGCTTATGAATTGCGTGCTCATGATCCAAAAACAACTACGAGAGCGTTATTGATTGGAGCTGTTTTTTTTGCTACTGTAATTGCTGCACCGGTAATTAAAAACATTATCAGTGAGCAGTTAGCTTTAGCAGACAAGGATAGTAATGATAAAGTAATTGAAGCTGCTTTATTACCTCCACCTCCAAAAGAAGATTTACCGCCTCCACCACCACCAGAACCACCTAAATCGGTGAACGATCAGGTGAAGTTTCCACCACCAGTTGTGGTTGAAAAAGAAAAGGTAAGAGACGAAGATCCACCAACCGTGGAAGAGCTTGAAACAGCAGATCCTGGACAAAAAGATATGAAAGGAGATAAAGATGCTGGAGATATCAATATCGATGTTCCTTCTGGAGAAGGAGAAAAAGGTAATGAGGTTATTGAGGATACCAAAGTATATGTGGCGGTTGAAGTTCAAGCGGCACCTCCTGGAGGAATGGAAGCTTTTTATAAAAAGTTTGCCAGTTTGTTTACACCGCCAGAAGTTGACGAAGGTGTTTCTCAAATTAGAGTTTTAGTAGGCTTTGTTGTCGAGAAAGATGGAACTTTTACCGATATTAGAGTAATTCGTGATGGTGGTTATCCTGATGCAGGAAAAGAAGCTATCCGTGTACTAAAAAGAATGCCAAACTGGAAACCAGCGGTACACAATGGTCGCTCAGTTCGCTCACAATTTGCATTGCCTATTGTTGTTAAAGTTCAGTAATTTTAACATGAACATATTTAAAAATTATAAACAGAAATCCCTGTCTCAGAGATTTCTGTTTGTTTTAGGACTAGTTTTTCTTTTACTGTATGTCTTTTTAGCCATTACATTATTTGTATGGAAAACAATGCCTGTAGAAATTCCGTATACCCGACGGGTAATTTTAGGAATCATTCTAATTGTTTATGCTATTATTCGTTTCTATCGACTCAATGCTAATGCATCAGAATAATCACTACGTATGAAAATTAAATTTTTTGGCGCCTTATTTTTTTTGGTAACTTTTGTTTCGTGTGAATTAGGCACGAAACTAACAAAAGATACCAAAGAAACTGTGGTAACGGGTACTACTTCAATTTTAGTGGATGAAACTATTTTCCCTATCGTAGAGGATTTAGTTGCCGTTTTTGAAAATGAGTATAAAAATGCTAAAATAAATTTAATTGCAAAGCCAGAAGGTGAAATCTTACGTTTATTAAAAGATGACAAATCAAAGATTGCAATTTTGGCCAGAAATTTATTGCGTTCCGAAATGCAATATTATTCGAATAAAAATATTATTCCGAGAATTACAGCCTTCGGTGAAGATGCAATTGTTTTTATCGCACACCATTCAAATGCTCTAGAAGCTATTTCAATTGATCAGTTTGCTTCAAAATTAAAAGGAACGACAAGTAACTGGAGTCCTACAATTGTTTTTGAAAATCCAGAGTCGAGTACGCTTGCTTTTTTGAAATCAGAATTAGCAATTGACACACTTGATTCAAAAGCTGTCTTTTCTATGAAAGACTCAAAAGAATTGATTCGGTTTGTCGCAGCCAATAAAAATGCTGTGGGTATTGTAGGTGTAAATTGGCTTTTACAACCAAGTTTAGATATAGAAAAAGAGGTTCAAAATGTTAAAATTTTAGGAATACATACGAAAGGTATTATAGATGGGAAACCTTGGGTAAAACCGAATCAATCCAATATTGCAGATCATTCCTATCCTTGGACCCGAAAATTATATTTGTTAAATTTTCAAGGAGCTAATGGTTTAGGCATGGGTTTTGCCTCTTATATCGCTGGTGAAAATGGTCAGCGAATTCTATTAAAATCGGGACTTTCTCCTGTAAAATTTCCCTCAAGGGAAATTAATATCAAAGGGAGTTTAGAATAAATAAATTAAAATAATATAAAATGAAGAAGACAGCAGGTTTAGGTTTTTTATTGGTTATGCTATCAACATTTGGTTTCGCACAAGATTTAGGGCAAATCAAAAATGATATAGATGCAGAACGTTTTGACACCGCTAAAAAAACATTAAAATCTTTAATTAAAACTTTTCCTGATAACGGAAAGTTGTATTTTTATTTGGGAGATGTATATCTGGCTCAAAAAGAAGCAGATTCTGCAACTGCCGTATTTAAACTAGGATTGTTGGCTAAAGACAAATCATTTTTAAATAATATTGGGTTGGCTCAATTGGATTTAGATGCTAAGAAAAATGCAGAAGCCATCGCAAAATTTGATTTGGTTGTTAAAGAAATCAAGAAGAAGGATGTAGATGAGACGTTATTGATCGCTAAAGCCTATATGAAGTCTGAAAATCCAAATTATAAAGCAGCAATTGATGTTATCAATAAAGTTTTGGCTACAAATATGGCAAACGCAAGTGCTCATTTACTATTAGGAGACGCGCAATTTGCTAATGGTAATTCAAATGAAGCGTATGCATCGTATCGAAATGCATATGATTATGATAATTCTGTTTTGTTAGCGAAAATGAATTTAGCAAAAATTACTAAAAATGCTAAAGCATTTAACGAAGCGGTTGCCTCATTTGATGAGATTTTAAAAATCAATCCAAATTTTGGACCGGTATACCGTGAATTGGCTGAGACCTATTATTTTTGGGCCAATTCAGAGCAAAATAAATACCAAGAATACATTTCGAAAGCTTTAGGTTTTTATGAAAAATACATGAGCTTAACCGATTATTCATTGGAATCAAGAATGCGCCATGCCGATTTCCTTATCTTGGCTAAAGATTACAAAGCGTTAGAGGTGGAAGCGAAAGAAATGAAAAAATTGGACAATATCAATCCAAGAATTTTACGATACTTAGGCTATGCCGCATATGAAAACGGAAACTTTATGGACAGCTCAAAAGCATTGTCTGAGTTTTTTGCAAAAGTTGACCCAAAACGTATCATCGCTCGTGATTATTTATATCTTGGTTTGACCAAAATGGCAGAAGCTAAAAAAGCAGATGGAACCTATGATGATGTTATTTTCAATGAAGGTGTTGTGGAATTAAACAAAGCGGTAGAAAAAGATCCTGTTATTGCAAGCGAATTGAATCCGTTAGGGAAAAAAATGTTCAATGACAAATTATATAAAAATGCTACAAAGTTGTTTGAAGTTGCGGTAAAAAATCCAAAATCTAAAAATTATACCTTAGATAACTTTTACTTGGGGTATGCGTTGTACTTAGATTACGATGCTAAAACATCTTCAAAAGAACAAATTACACTTGCCGATCAGGCTTTTTCAAAAGTAATTGAAGTATCTCCAACAACTCAAGACGCTCATTTGTACAAAGCTCGTGTGAATGATTTAGTTGATACGCCCGAAGCAAAAGCTATCGTATTGGCTTCTTATGAACAATACATTAAAATTTTGGATAACAAAGGTGATGCAGAAAAAGCAAAAGCAAGCAGCAAAAAAGGTTTGATAGAAGCATTGACGCATGTAGGTGCTTTTTATGCAAATAGTGGTCAGAAAGACAAGGCTGTTGAAAATCTAAATAAATTATTAGTGGTAGACCCTGCCAATAAATATGCTACAGATACTTTAAAAGCGTTATAACCATAATAACATAGTAATAAGACCGATTTATACTTCTGTATATTTCGGTCTTTTTATTTTCAATAAAAAACTAGGTAACTTAATTATGGCTTCCCGCTGTAAATAAGTATCTTTGTCCCAATTTCAATAATACATGTTGCAAAAAGAAATACAATTAGCAGTTGAAAGAGGCGAAATGTTGCCTTTAATGGAAGAGTTTTATACGATTCAGGGTGAAGGATTTCATACCGGAACCGCGGCCTATTTTATTCGGATAGGGGGCTGCGATGTAGGATGCCATTGGTGTGATGTAAAAGAGAGTTGGAATGCCGAATTGCACCCGCCTACAAATACCGATGTAATTGTTGCTAATGCAAAAAAATATGCGGATACAGTTGTAGTTACGGGTGGAGAGCCCTTAACTTGGGACATGAGTTTGTTGACTTCCAAACTTAAAGAGCAACAATTAAATGTACATATTGAAACTTCTGGAGCCTATGAAGTTACCGGAATTTGGGATTGGTTTTGTTTGTCGCCTAAGAAAAATAAATTACCCGTTCAAAGTGCTTACGATATCGCCGACGAATTAAAAGTCATCATTTATAACAAACACGATTTCATTTTTGCAGAAGAGCAAGCGGCAAAAGTAAACCCAAATGCGATTTTATTCTTACAACCCGAATGGAGTAAAAAAGAAGAAATGACGCCTTTAATTGTTGATTATGTTATGAATAATCCAAAATGGAGGGTGTCGTTACAAACCCATAAATATTTGAATATTCCATAGTAAATCCCAAAAATTAAATTCCAAATCCCAAAATTGAATCTGTTCTTTCTTTTGAATTAAGAATTTCTATTTTGTAAATTTTCTTAAAAACGGATGTAATAGATTTTGTTTTTCGGATATTAAATATTGGAATTTAATTTTTGGAATTTATAAAGTTAGTTTTGCCAAATAATCAAAATGTTCGCCTTCTAAAATCAATTCGCATTGTAAGCCATTGGCAACAGCCGCATTTTGTAGCGTATTATAATCAATATACATCCAGTCAAATGCAATTTCTTTTTCTCCTTTGTAGGTAATATCAAAAACAACTTCTCCATAGTAAGCCACATCGGTTGGAATCCATTTTCCACCATCTTCATCTTCGTCAAACATATAAATAATGTCCGAACTGTCCACTAAAATCTGACCCATATCGGTCAGTAATGATTTTAGTTTTTGTAAAATATTTGGAAGATTTTTCAAGCGACCACACATTCCGGCACCATTCATTAATAATAATATTGTGTCAAATTTTTCGCCTTCAAGTTGCATGATGTCTTGCACTTTTGCTTTTTTCAAGCCGCGAAGTTCACAAGCTTTGATTGCGTTTGCAGAAATATCAATTGCGGTAACATCAAAACCTCTTTCTTGCAAATATAAAGCGTGACTTCCAGCGCCACAACCCACGTCTAATACTCTTCCTTTAGCCAATTGAAGGGCTTTTTGTTCCAAACGAGGCATTTCGTTATGTGCGCGAAATAAATAAGCAACACTCATTTCATCGGCTTCCGAAATAGAAGTTTCGGTAATTAAATCTTCGGGTGAATTATTAGTTTGGTAATCTAAAATGGCTTTTCCGAAAAGGTCTTTCATCTTTTTTTGTTTAAAGTTTCGGGTTATTTTAGTTTCAAGTTATTTTTGTTTCAAGTTTCAAGTTATTCTAGTTTCAAGTTCTTAACTTTGCCTTTAGGTTTTGAATTTGTTTTACAAAAATCGATGTAAAATAATAGTAAACCTGAAACTTGAAACAAATTCATCAACTTGAAACCAAAAATCGACGAACTCGGAAAACTTGCCAAAGATACGCATATCGAAACCAAAAAGTATTTTGATAAGCTAAAAAAGAAAACACCCAAAAATTTGGATTATGTAATGCAAGATTTACACGAAGCCGAATTCAAAAAAACAGATTGTTTGGACTGTGCCAATTGTTGCAAAACAACAGGTCCGTTGTTTACTTCGGCGGATATTGAACGCATTTCAAAAAGTTTTCGTCAGAAACCACAGCAGTTTATCGATCAATACCTTCGCATAGATGAAGACAACGATTACGTATTGAAAAGTGTGCCTTGTACATTTTTAGATAGCGACAACAAATGTTTTATTTACGATGTGCGCCCAAAAGCATGTCGAGAATTTCCGCACACCGATAGAAAAAAATTCAATCAAATCACCGATTTAACTTTGCTTAATGTGGCGATTTGCCCAGCAGCATTTAATATCGTGGAGAAAATGAAAGAAAAAATGCCGCTTTAACATGAAAAGTTATAAATCAAAAGTCGATTGGTGGTTGGTTCTCCTTGTTGCGGGTATCTTCGGGTATCCAATTATGGATGGAATTTTAACGCATGATTATTTTTTATCTGTACTGTTTTCAGTTATCTTACTGGTGTTTTTTCTCCTTTCAAAGACCGTTACATATAAAATTGAAGGTGAAAATTTAATAATTTGGCATACAAAAATTGAGATTTCAACAATTCGAAAAATATATAGAACAAATAATCCGTTGAGTTCACCTGCTCTTTCTCTAGATCGAATAGCCGTTGTATACAATAAGTTCGATGAAATACTCATTTCACCAAAAGAACGAAATGAATTTATCAATGAGTTATTGAAAATAAATCCAAGTATTGAAGTAAAAGACTAAAAATAAAGCAAATATTTCTTTCTAACTTCCTTAAACTGCTCCAGTCCTTCTTGCCACGTTTTTCTGATTTCTTTTTCGGTCATTCCGGATTCAATTTGTTCCCGGAGTTTTTTGGTTCCGGCTAATTTGGTGAAGAAATCATTGAAAAAAACCGTTTTGTCAGCGGTATTTTCATAGGCTTTCAACAACCATTTCAATTCCAATCGGTGTACTTTTCTAATTTCGGTTAAATCTTCTCCAAAACATAACGTTCCATTATGTACAGGATCTTTTGCACCAAAATTTGGTATCGGCGTAAAACTAAAATTAAATTCACTTTCTGGTAAAAAAGGCGAACCGTAGATTTGGAATTGTTTTTCGGTACCACGACCTAAGCTTACATTCGCACCTTCAAAAAAGCACAAACTCGCATATAAATTAATCGACTGATCGTTGGGTAAGTTGGGCGAAGGCTTTACCGGTAAACCGTATTTCATATCGTGCGAATAGTTCAAACACTGAATCACAGTCAAGTTGCATTGTATGCCGTCTTTCAGCCATTTTTCGCCATTAATCATTTTAGCATATTCGCCAATCGTCATGCCATGCAAAACCGGAATTTCATGCATGCCCACAAAACTTTTGTATTCTTTTTCTAAAATCGGACCATCAATAATAGTTCCGTTCGGATTGGGTCGGTCTAAAACCAAAAGCGGAATGTTGTTTTCGGCACAAGCTTCCATCACATAATGCAACGAAGATATATACGTGTAAAATCGCGCGCCCACATCTTGCAAATCAAAAACCAACACATCAATTCCCTCTAATTGCTCAGGTTTAGGCTTTTTGTTGTTTCCGTAAAGCGAAATAATAGGCAAATTTGTTTTGGTGTCTTTTCCATCAACGATTAATTCGCCAGCATCAGCCGTTCCTCTAAAACCGTGTTCAGGCGCATATATTTTCTGAAGATTAATGTGTTGTTCTAACAAGAAATCAACTAAATGTTTCTCTTTCGTGAGAATTCCAGTCTGATTCGTTACAATTCCTGCTCGTTTGTCTTTTAATAGCGGCAAATAGCTTTCTGTGTTTTCGGCTCCGGTTTTGAATTTTCCATCATTTAGTGGAGCGACTGAGGGGTTGATCGTTGAAACTGCATTGTTTCTTGTTGTTGAACATCCAACTAAAATTAATAGTATAGAAATAAATAAAACCGTATTTTTGAACTCAATTTTCATATAAGATATCTTGAATTTAGAATATTTCATAGCCAAAAGACTAATTGCTGCTAAAAGTTATAAAAGTAGTATTTCTTCGCCAATTATAAAAATTGCAATTACAGCAATCGCTATTGGTATCATCATGATGATTATGGCGGTGGCTACAGGTGTTGGACTTCAAGATAAAATCAGAGAAAAAGTTTCCGCATTTAACGGACATATTATTATTTCTAATTTCGATGACAATCAATCGCAAGTTACAACCGAACCGATTTCTATCAATCAAAGTTTTTATCCCAAATTTAAAAACGTAGCAGGCATAAACTATGTGCAAGCGGTAGCCAGTAAGGCTGGAATTATTCGCACAGAAAAGGCTTTTGAAGGAATTATTTTTAAAGGGGTAGGTAAAGAATATCATTTTGCTAATTTAGAAGAATATTTGGTAGCGGGTACTTTGCCAAATCTAAAATCGGAACTCAATACCGAAGTGCTGATTTCAGCATATTTAGCCAACCGATTGCAATTGAAAGTTGGTGATTCTTTTTTGACCTTTTTCATGAAAGAAAACGGAAAATTACCCAACAAAAGAAATTTTAAAATCACGGGAATTTACAATTCGGGTTTTCAAGAGTTTGATGCTACATATGTTATTGGGGATATTCGACATGTGCAACGCATTAACAAATGGGAGCCAACCGAAGTGGGGGCCTTCGAAGTTTTTATTGATGATTTTTCAAAAATAAAAGAAAAAGGAGAAGCGGTCTACAAAGAGATTCCAGCGACCTATAACAGCACTACTATCGAAGAGAAGTACTACAGCATCTTTGAATGGCTCAAATTATTTGACTTTAACATAGTAGTGATATTAATTGTCATGATCGTTGTGGCTACAATAAATATGGTAGTGGCCCTTTTGGTGCTAATTTTAGAGCGTACTCAAATGATTGGTATTTTAAAAGCGATGGGCGCTACCAACTGGAATGTTCGAAAAATTTTCTTGTACAACGCTTTTTATTTAATCGTAAGAGGATTGTTTTGGGGAAATGCGATTGCACTGAGTTTGTTGTTGGTTCAAAAGTATTTTGGAGTCATCCAACTCAATCCCGAAAGTTATTATGTAAACCAAGCGCCCGTAAGTATTAATTTTATGCACATTGCCCTTTTGAATGCCGGAACCATAGCGGTTTGTTTGTTGGTATTGCTCATTCCTTCGTATATTATTACTAAAATTTCGCCTGTTAAAGCCATTCGCTTCGATTAATTTTAGCAGCAACAGTTTTAATTTTCATCACTCGTTTCCTCCCGCTGTTCCCTATATCTTTTATAAACCTTTTCAGGATTTATAAAAGGATGCCGTTTCCATCGGGGCTAGACAAGACGTTTTGTTTTCCATAAACCTAAAACCTGACCCGAGGCGAAGCCGAACGGAGCGACGCTAAACCTAAAACTTAAAACCTCTCAATCCTTTTTTTGAGCTTTGCGCATGCTTTACCTTCTTTGGGTTTAACTATTTTTTCATATTAATTCCTTGTTATCAGGGAGTTAATACTATTGTATGGAAAAACAGAAAAAAAGGCAAAAAAAGATTTGGAAAAGAGAAAGTAAAGTTGGTATCTTTGCCGACCCGAAACGTAAGAATTGGGGGAGTATTTAAAGTTCTTTATTT
>JAGNZI010000039.1 GCA_017984495.1 Flavobacterium sp. | reverse complement strand
ATTAAACTTTGGTGTCATTTGACCTGGAACAATGTTATCGTATTCTCCACCATTATTTTTTGATCCTGGATCGTCAGAATTTGTAATGGCTAACATTGGGAAGTTACCTGGATTTGTTTTAGCTTGTACTAATAAATCATTGGCTAATTTTTGAGCTTCTTCTTTAGTTCTTGTAGCCGATGAGCGTTCTGCTCCTTTGTATGCGATTAAAATATGACTTGCTTTTGCACTTGCATTTGGCTTTCTTCCAATCATTCGAGACAAACATTGGTGTCCGTTGTGGTTATACGGTCCGAAAACCGCTCCAGCTGGTAAGTTAAATAATTGCTCTTGAAACTCCGCTGGTAAATCTTTTTTCGCTATGTAAGTAGAATCAAATTTAATGTCTGAATTTGCATTTACAAATTCCGCTACATTTGAAACCGTTCTAAATCCAGGAAGTGTATCGTTCTTTTTAGTTTGTTCGTTGTAAACCACTTTTCCAGTTAACACCCCAGTAATAGATTCTAGCATGGCTGCTTCATCTTCTTTAGAAGGTTTGTTTTCCACTAAAATAAAATCAATACTTCTGGTAGGGTCTGATTTATATTTTTTAGGATTTTTTTTCATAAATTCTAAAATCTCAGCATCTGAAACTTTAACTTGATCATCGTTTACTGTTGAGAAAGCTACCGTTACATAATCAAAATCAGCTTTTGTAGCTTCCATTTGATGCGCGAACTTACCTTCTGCTTTTGTTGTAATTACCGCTGACTTAATCATGGTATTGTACATTTGCTCTACAGCAAAAGTTTCAATATTTTTTTCAAAATCTTTCCATTGCAACCATTGTTCTTGATTGGGTGCATTTTTTAAAGATTTGATGTATTCTTTAAATTTATTTTCATCAAACTGACCTGCAGCATTTAAAAATTGTTGGTTTTGTGCAAAGTTTGGATTTTGTTTGATCACATTGATTAATTGTTCTCCACCAATTTTAAGCCCTAACTTTTCAAATTCTTCTCCAAGAATAATACTTCTAACTTTTTGTTCCCAAGCTGTATTCATAGCTTGTGTATTACTCATTCCTTGACCTTGCTTTTCAATCATTGCAACTTGTTGCATGAAATCTTGTGCTGATATGTCGGTTCCATTGATAGAACCTACACTGTTTGCACTACTTCCAAAAGTTCCACTCTTGATTACATCTGCTAATACAAATGAAAATAATGCTAATGCAATAATTACAATTAAGAAGAATGAACGTTGTCTAATTTTAGATAAAACTGCCATTTTTATTTGTGTTTAATTTTTTTTCAGAGGGCGAAAATACGATTATCTATTTAATAATAAAAATAGAAAACGCACATTTTCATAGATTTTTTATGATTTTATTTTTTATTTTGGTATTTATTATAAAAATGCCTTCTAAAGAAAAACATCCCTAAAGAAACCAACGCAATAATGATACTCAAAACATAACTTTCATGCTGTGAAAATTTTGCAAAGGCATCGTATGCAAAAAACGCAGCAAATGCGAGATAAAAGTATTGTACAAATTTCAAATAATTCATAATATAGTGCTTTTTAATTAATCAATTGAGTTTACTTCTCCGTTACTTCGCTGCATGTTAAATATTTTAAAATCTTTGCTAAAGTCAACCCCAGGCCCCTCTAAATAACCTCCTACTTCATCGGTATATTTAAAAGGCTTTTCCGTAAAAAACCATTCGTTCTTCTGATCGTAATACAATTGGGACGTTTCAAGTTTTTTTCCATCGTGAGAAGTGATGATGACTTTTCCTTGTAAATCAATAATTTTAGTTTTCTTGAATGAAATAGCATAATTGGCTACGATTGTACTCTTGTTGCCGTTTTCATCAATCAATGTCAAATGGATCCCTTTTGGAAATTCCGTAAACGGATGTGAAATGGCACTGTAATCGAGCATTTTAGGGCTTTTTAAAACCGACTTAATGCGGCCTGAATCGGTGTATTTAAGGTGTATCGAATCGACCGATCCCGAGGGAGCAAATGAAGTTTCAGTTAATTTTCTTACATTTTTTAAATCACTCTCACAAGCAAACAGTAGAACCACTGCTGCTAAAGCACAGGCAGATCTAACACGACTCGTTAAGCAATTTTGAAAACGCATTGTGGAAAAGTATTAGTCAATTTTTCTTTTGATAAACCAAAGATCACTTAACGATAATGCTACGGTTACATTGATATAGTTTTCTTCAATTAACCCATTGGCACGCGTTCCTTTTTTACCATATTCAAGACCTAAATTGATTTTAGAATACCCAACAGGTAATCCCAAACCAAAGGTTAACGCATAATCATTAATAGGGGTATCGTTAATAACCATACCTGTATTTTCATATCTAAATCCACCTCTATAGACAATTCGGCTAAAATAACTACCAAATGAATCGTACTTAGGAATATAAAATCCACCGAAAGACACCTTTTTAGAATTTTCAAATGCCACATTTTCAACTGAGCCAAATCGGTTAGTCAATTCGCTGTTGTTTGAAAAAGTAACTTCTGAACCCAAGGCCCATTTTTTGCTTTCCCCAACACCTAAACCAAAAGTAAACACCGCAGGAATCTTCATTTTTGTGTTATCCATTGGGATATCATTTTCTTCTCCAACCAACTCAATTCCATTAATATTATACAGTACGGTTGCGATTTTTCGTGTATTTTCAGATGTTAATGTTGCCGTTGGATGATAGGTTAAACCCGCATTTAAATCCAATTTAGAGCTAATTTTTGTTTTATATAAAAATCCAGTATTCAAAGAAACCCCTGTTAATTTTGAATTATTGCGTTCTCTACTTCGCAATTGCAATACGATGGGAGAATATACCGATTCAATATATTCGGTAGTAATATCTCCAAAATTGTACCCTAAATCAAATCCGAAACTTAATTTATTGGTGAGGTTATACGCGGCGCCAAAATAAATTTTATTTATATTTCCATTGCCAAAATTTCGTCTATTGCGTTCTGAATTATCGGTTTCAGTTACCGTATTTTCTATCTTATACCCCACCGCTGAATACGGCATGATTCCAAATGTGAATCCAAATTTTCCATAAGGAAATCCAACCGCTAAATAATCAATTGTAGTACGTTGTGCTTTTTCATTTTCTGCAGCAGTCGTAAAGTTTGTTGTAGATGTAGTGGCACCAATTGTAAATGCAGTTGATTTTAATTTTGAAAACGAAGCTGGGTTTACAATATTTAATTGAATACTATCATTAAAAATACTTACGCCTCCCATTGCTCTTACATCATGTGTTCCTTTGAATTTTATTTCACCAAGTCCGTAATAAGAATAGGGAGATGCTGTATTGTCTTGAGACCAAGAAACAGAAGAAATTAGAATAAAAACGAAAGCAAAAATTTTTTTAATCATTTTGATGGGTATAAGTTGATAATAGGCGCAAACTTTCTAACAGGAAATTTGAATGGGCAAATATGGGGTTTTTTAATCTTTTAGCCAAAAAATCTGCATCTCCTCCTGTTAAAATTACTGTTAAATCTGGATATTTATGAAAATATTGGGAAATAAACCCATCCATTTCAAATACGAGTCCATGAATTATTCCACTGTGAATCGAATTTTCAGTAGAATCACCCACTAAATTATCAATTTCACTTTTCGCTAACAGGGGAAGATTTTGGGTATAATCATTCAAACTTTTATAGCGCAAGGCAATACCTGGCGAAATAGCCCCACCTAAATAGTGATTGTGTTGATCTACAAAATCATACGTAACACAGGTTCCTGCATCAATTACCAAGCGGTTTTTATTGGGAAACATTAAAGTGGCTCCTGCAGCAAGCACCATGCGATCGATGCCCAGCGTTTCTGGTGTCGCATAATGATTCCTAAACGGAAAATTGGTTTGGTGATGAACGATTTGGGTAGTAACCTGGTTTTGTATAAAAGCCAAAACCTCTTGATCAAATTGACCAACCGAGGAAAACAGTGCTTTTTCAATTTTTGGGTATTGTTTGAAAATTTCAGAAAAAAAGATCTGTGCTTCATTGGGTTCCACCACATACAATTCTACAAGGATATCTTGTTCAAATACAGCTACTTTAATTCTTGAATTCCCAACATCTATGGTGATAAGCATCTCTTGATTTTTTGAATTGCAAATATACAAATTGATTTTTTTTAAAAATTGTTTTGGATAATCTAAAATAGATTCTATATTTGCACCCGCAATGAACAAATAGAAATACTTGTTTTTGTAACGGTACCTTAGCTCAGATGGTAGAGCAATGGACTGAAAATCCATGTGTCCCTGGTTCGATCCCTGGAGGTACCACTTAAACCCTTGATAATCCTATGATTTTCAAGGGTTTTTTGTTTGCTATAGCTAAAGTTTAGTAATAATAAACTCGCTTCGTCTATTGGCTTGATGTGCTTCTTCAGTACAGTCAACTCCGTCAGTACAGGTGTTTACCAATTGGGTCTCGCCATATCCTTTTCCTGTTAAACGGCGTGCCTCTATCCCATTGCTTACCAACCATTGTATCGTCGACTGCGCACGTCTGTTAGACAATTTAATATTGTATTGGTGGGTTTGACGGCTATCGGTATGCGAACGCACGTCTATTTCTAGTGTTGGGTTTTGTTGCATAACTTCCAAAATTTTTGCCAACTCTACAGCAGCATCGGGTCGAATAACATCTTTATCCAAATCAAAATGGATAATATCAATTTGAAGTGCTTTTCGTAGGTCGTCACCTACATTTAGGGACTGAATTTTTGGCGTTAAATCCATTTTAATATTGGCAAGAGCGGCATCTGATCCAACAGTAATTCTCATTTCATTTCCGTCATAAGCATTATTGGTAGCGCGTAAACTGTATGCCGTGTTGCAGGCTACTGTACCAAAATCAAATGTGCCTGCCGCATCGGTAGTTGTTTGCTTTATTTGTTCTAAATTTTGATCCAACAATACTACTTGAACTGATGCAAGTGGTCTTTGGGTTAGAGCATCTACAACTGTTCCTAAAAGGGCTTGTTCGCAATTAAGAGGCAAAGCACTTAATTCAATACATTGAAAAATATCATCATCACCCCTACTGTCTTCGGTTCGATTGGAACTGAAATATCCTATTTTTGATGCTACATCTAGAATCAAAGCAAAATCATCAAAAGCACTGTTTACTGGGGCTCCGATATTCTGAACAGCGCCAAAATTTCCATCGGTTGCTCCTGGTGATACAAATACGTCCAATCCTCCCAGACCTGGATGTCCGTCGGAAGCAAAATACAATTCGTTGGCTTTAGAAACAAACGGAAAGGATTCTCGGGCTTCGGTATTGATTCCGGGCCCTAAATTTATGGGTTTTCCATAACCTCCCTCAGGCAACAAGGCCACCTTATACAAGTCAGACATCCCAAAAGAACCGGGCATATTTGAAGAAAAGTACAAGGTTTTTTCATCGGGACTCAACGCCGGATGCGCACAATTGTATTGGTTGCTGTTGAAAGGCAATTCTGTAACATTTTCCCACTTTTCGCCAACTTTTGTCGCCTTATATATTTTCAATAATATGGTATTCTTTTGATCCTTCCCTTTTTTTCCATTCACATAATTATTGCGCGTAAAATACATGGTGTTCCCATCCGAAGTAAATACGGGGGTTGATTCATGGTATTTGGAGTTGGTTTTTTTAGAAAAAATTTCAGGCGTTTGGAGTCGTGTCGTGTCGTGAATTGCAACACCGTACAAATTAGTAAACGGCTGATTGTTCCAATGGTGTTTTCGCACAAATAAGCCGCCAGTATCTCGAGCGGAAGTAAACACCAACGTATTCTTATAAAACGCTGCACCATAATCGGAATAGGGCGAATTAACCCCTGCATTTTTTATGCGGTAACGCCCCGAATTTTTTTTAATTTGAGCTAAATAATCAACTTGTTTCTGGGCTAATTTGGCACGTAAATCAGTAGTTTTTTGCATCTCAAAAGCTTGCATTAAGTTGGCAGATTTGTCATAATCTCCAACCGATTTAAGAGTTTGAGCATATCTAAAATAGTACTCCGCAGCGACCTTTTTTTGTAACGAAAAAAGTTTCTCGTACCACTGATTGGCCTCGGCATAACGCGATTGAAAATAATACGAATCGCCCAATTTGGAAAATAATTGTATGGATTTATATCCTTTTTTAGCTACTTTTTCATACGTCTTGATGGCATCAACATAAAGAAATTGGTCGTAATTTTTATTAGCCTTTTGCAGGGATTTGTTTTGAGCAAAACCAAGCAAACCAAATAACACCAGGAAAATTATACTTGTTTTTCTTATTTCCATAACACCATACGTTTTAAAAGAATCGAGGTGAAACAATTTTTTCATTTTTACCGATAAACTCATACCGTAAAAACAGTTCGTGAGAGCCCGAATTATAATTGGCTAATTTTGTACTATCGGCATCATAGGTATAGCCTATAAACCAATTATCATTTACTTGAAACCCTGCCAAACCACTCATTGCAGCATCCCAACGCCAAGCGCCCCCAAGGACAAATTTGTCGTAGAGCATAAAATTAGCGGTTAGATCGACTTGCAATGGAGCGCCTTCCACAGCTTTTACTAAAAATGCAGGTTTAAACTTGGTCGTATCAGAAATATCAAAAACATATCCGCCGATAAAATAATAATGCAACGCTTCATTCGTAACCTGAGAATTGATGTCATTAAATTCCTTTGATTGCAACAGGAACGGAACCGAAATCCCGGCATACAATTGCTTAGAATGCAAATAAATCCCCGCACCTATATTGGGAGAAAACTGATTGGATATGTTGTTTTGAAATCGAGGATCATTCACGTCGTATTGCTTCAATTTGGTATAATCGATCGAAAACAAACTAGCCGTTCCCTTTAGACCAAAAGACAATTTATAGTTTTCTGAGGTTGAAATAGTATAGGAAAAATCGGCTGAAAGGGTTTGCTTATCTGAAGGACCAATAGCATCTTGTAACATGGAAATGCCTAGGCCAACTCTAGAATCGTTTATGGGCGTATGAAACGAGGCTGCTGTAGTTGTGGGTGCTCCGTCAAGCCCGATCCATTGTGCACGATGGATTCCAAAAACACTAAATACCCCTCTTGAGCCTGCATAAGCCGGATTAACAGACACTGTATTGTACATGTACTGCGTAAATTGAGCCTCCTGTTGCGCATTCATGTTAAACACACTCAAAAATAGAAAAGTAAACAGCAAAATACCATTTGTAGTAGTTGAACTCTTTACTATGTGTTGCTGTAACATGCTGGTTTTCGGGTTAGAAATGTACTTGTAAATTTATATAAATATTTTGACAGTATCAAATACGCATTACGGATATATTATTTCATGGTATTTCAATACCTTATCGTAGCCTTTTTCGTGAAAATACGCTTCAGGGTTTTCAGGAGAAATTACCATAATAAAATCACCACCCCATGCCCCTAAACTTTTGATAACACCTTTAAAATCTGAAAAAAAACGTTCTTTTATTGTAGTGGTTTCCAAAACCTCACTCATCAAAATTTCATGGTATTCCATCAATTGCGCAAATTCAGCTAGCGATGTACAATTCAGAATTTGCTGTGTAATTTTATTTATTTTAGGAACAATGGCAACACTTTTATGACGCTGAGTCACGTAATTTGCTATGGCCGATTTACTGCTTTGCTTTTGATTCAGGTACACAAAATAAACGTGCTCTTTATAGGAAGGATCAAAAGACACTTGATGAAATTTTGGTTGCTCATCCATCAATTGATATACGATCGGATGATTGGTTTGGGCACATGCAATATCATACCCACTGCCTCCAAAACTAGAATTTAATAATTTGAAAGCATCTATTTGAAACCATTGAGCAATGTTATTAATCAAAGTCGAAGACGTACCCAAACCCCAATTTCTAGGAAAAGTCAAATGCGTTTCAACTTCAAATCCAACACCATCCAGCACCTTAGGATTTTGAATATGGGCGTGATATAGTATTTCAATCAAGGTGTTTTTGATCAAACTATTTTGTGCTGAACCTGTTTTATTTTTGATGGCATCAAAAGGAATGGTATCGGTAAACCATATGCTTTTATCGGCATCAAAACTGGTCCATTTTAAAAAATCTGATTTTCCTCCTTTGACCACAAGATTTTGACCAAAACAAGTTGGAACCGCTAAAGCTTCAGCACCATCTAATACTACATATTCGCCAGTTAGTAATAACTTACCGTTGCTATAATAGGTTTGTGAAGCCATTACTTTCTGATTTTTTCTAAATAATCAACCACTAAACTATGTGATATGGTGGTTTCTTTAAAATAATCCAACACCTGCTGTTTTTCTTCTTTTGTGGCTTGGTGCTGATTCAATATGTTCATCAAATGCATTTTCATATGCCCTTGCTGTATTCCAGTAGTGGTTAAGGAACGAAGTGCAGCAAAATTTTGTGCCAAGCCAGCAGCCGCTACAATTTGCATTAATTCTTCGGCAGAAGGTTTGCCCAGCAGCTCCATTGAAAATTTCACCAATGGATGTAAAGAGGTAAGACCGCCAACAGTCCCTAAAGCTAAAGGAACTTCTAACCAAAAAGTAAAGATCCCGTCTTGAATAGACACGTGTGATAAACTGGAATAACGCCCTGATTTACTTGCAAAAGCATGAACTCCAGCTTCAACGGCTCTGAAATCATTTCCGGTAGCTAACACAACCGCATCAATACCGTTCATTATACCTTTGTTGTGCGTTACAGCGCGGTAAGGCTCTATTTCTGCTATTTTTACAGCCGTAGCAAATTTTTGAGCAAATTCGTTTGCATCAATAGCTTCTGACTCCGATAATTGTGCTACCGGACAGGATACCTCAGCACGAACCAAACAATTGGGTACATAATTACTCAAGATACTCATCACAATTTGAACCTCGCGCTCTTCGGCCGTAAAATCGGAATATTCCTGAGCTTGTTGTTCTATGGTTTTAGCAAATTGTTCCAAACAGGTATTGATAAAATTGGCTCCCATACTATCTTTTGTATTAAAAGTAGCATGCAATTGGAAGTAGTTGTCAATTTCATGGGTTTTATCTATCAATACAATATCCAAAATACCACCCCCTCTTTTTTCCATGTTTTTGGTAATTTCGGCAGTATCTGCAAAAAACTTTGGCTTAATTAGGTTAAAAAATGTTGTCAATTTTTCGGGCGTTCCTTGGAAAAGGAAATGCACTTGGCCAATTTTTTCGGTGTTGATGATCGTTGTTTTGAATCCACCGCGTTCACCCCAAAATTTAGCGGCTTTAGAAGCGGCAGCTACCACCGAACTCTCTTCAATGGCCATTGGTATGGTATAGCCTTTCCCATTGATGGTAAAATTAGGCGCCACACCATAAGGCAAGTAAAAATTTGTCAGTGTATTTTCAATGAACTCGTCGTGTAATTTTTGCAAACTTTCGTCAGCATTCCAATAATTTAGTAAGGTGTCTTTAGCTTCTTTTGAATTAGAGAAATAAGTGGTGGTAATCCAATTGATTTTTTCTTCTTTCGAAAGTTTTGAAAAGCCTTTTACGTTTTGTTGCATAGGATAAAAATTGAATAACAAAGATAGTAATTCTTGAACTTTGATGTGAATCTAAGCAATTAATAAAATAAAATACTCCAATTATACAGATTCATACCAACTAAAATGGGTATTTATGATTTGATCTTTCTCTTCTTTCAAATAGGCCAAGTAGGCAAGCGCTGCAGGACTGTGATTCTTCCCTTTGAGCCAAATCAAACTCCAATTGGTCATAATGGGCAAGCCTTTAATGGGGATGATTTGCAAATCTTTATTTTGAATTTCCTTTTGAATCCCTATTAGCGGCATGATGGAACAGCCCAAACCTGCCATTATTGCCTGCTTCACTGCTTCATTAGAGGTTAATTCCATTTTCTTTTGTACTTCAATTGAATTTTGGGTAATAAAACGCTCCATAGCTTGTCGTGTTCCTGAGCCATTTTCCCTGAAAACAAGTGGTGTTTCATTAAAAATGAATTCGGTTTTTGTACTTTTTGAAACAAAGGTATTGTTGGCAACAAAAAACAATTTATTTTGCATCAAGTCAATTTTTTCAAATTTTAAACTCTCAGGTAAAATGGATACCAAAGCAAAATCAACTTCATTGTTTTGAAGACTTTTAAGCACCTTATTTTTATTGGTTACATCCATATCCAATTCGACACCCGGATTGTTTTTTAAAAAAGGCCCTAAGAAATAAGGCATAACATATTTTCCCGTGGAAACAATTGAAATTTTGATTTTACCAAAAAGTTGCCCTTTGTATGCTAAAGTTTTGTGTGTAATAGTGTTGACTTGATCTAAAATTTGAATGGCCGCCTGGGCAATTTCTTGACCAAATTCGGTAACAAAAATTTTTCTCCCAACAACTTCCGTGAGTGGAATCTCGAACTGATCTTGAAAATTTTTCAATTGAATTGAAACAGCCGGTTGGGTCAAATGCAATTCTTCTGAAGCTTTTGTAACGCTTTGTAATTGCACAACTTTTACAAAAATACGCAATTGATTGAGAGTATAATTCATAAGTTATTTTTATAATATTTATTGCAAAGATAAATAAAAATATATTAATAATTATCTGGAGATTTGCAAAATAATTTACAATATGAAGAAAATAGCAATTCAAATACTCATTTTTTGCTGCATCATAATTGAAGCTATACTGCTGATTAAAATCATTCATACGGCGCATTTATATATTGAAAAACTACTCATCTGTACGGCAATATCGGTAATGCTATTGTTGATAAAATTAATTAATCATTTATCTAATATTACTTATCAAAATGAAGAAAAAAATAAAATTAATTAATGGTCAGTTCTCTGCAAATGATGCCCATGAAATTTTAATGGACTTGTATACTAAAAACATACAATTTAATAACGTGAAAAATTTTAGTTCCCAAATTCGATTTGGAAATGACGACCAAATCGCTTTAAAAAGAGTCGAAGAATTAAAAGAAAACTTGGCCGATATTTCCAATATAATTTTGCAAGCAAAAAATCAAAATAAAAATTTGGTTATTGATTCTTTTGTAGAAATAAAATATGAATAAACCACTAAGTCTTTTTAAAGATCGAAAAATATTAATTGCAACTAAGCATTCCAAAGAGCAAGTATTGGGGCCCATTTTTGAAAAAGAATTTAAAGCAACCTATACGATTCCGGCACAATTTGATACCGATTCTCTAGGCACGTTTAGCGGCGAAATCGAAAGAAAGGGCAATGCATTAGACACCTTACGATCAAAATGCTTAGGGGCATTGGAAAAAGAAGGACTTGATTTAGCCCTAGCGACAGAAGGCTCATTTGGAAACCATCCCACCATATTTTTTTCTACAGCAAATGACGAACTCATTATGTTATATGACAAAAAAAACAAACTTGAAATTGTCGAGCGAATATTGAGTTTGGAGACCAATTTTGATGCTCAGGAAATTAATTCCTATAGTGAGTTAGAAGAATTTATAACGAAAAATAAATTTCCATCCCATGCTGTTATCTTAAAAAACAAACAACACAACTGGACAAAAATCAGCAAAGGAATACAAGATATTGAGACGTTAAAAAAAGTTTTTGCAGATTACACAAAAGAGCAATCCTCTTGTTTTGTTGAAACCGACATGAGAGCCAATTACAATCCCACCCGAATGAACATCATCAAGGAAGTTGGATTAAAATTAGTACAAAAAATAAATACAGTTTGTCCAAACTGTCAATTTCCCGGCTTTGGTGTGGTTAGAGCTGAAGCCGGTTTATTGTGTGCTCGATGTAAAATGCCAACCCGATCGACTTCGGCGCACATCTATCAATGTAACACTTGCGAATTCGAATTAAAAAAGAAATACCCATTTGAAAAAACAACCGAAGATCCCATGTATTGTGATTTTTGTAACCCCTAAAAATAATGATAAGTACTGATATCGCTATAGCGGCACAATTTTTAAAAAACGAAGATGTAGTGGGTATTCCCACAGAAACCGTTTATGGCCTAGCTGCAAATGCTTTTAGTGAACGTGCCATTCAAAAAATATTTGACATAAAGAAAAGACCTACTACTAATCCCCTAATTCTTCATATCAAAAATTACGAAGAACTCCACAAAGTAGGTAAAGATATTCCAGAAATGGCGCACCGTTTAGCCAAAGCATTTTGGCCCGGTCCCCTTACCTTAATTGTGAACAAACAAAACCATATTTCCAATCTCGTAACAGCCCATCAAAATACTGTTGCAGTTAGAGTACCTAATCACCCCTTAACTTTAGCATTATTACACACCATAGATTTTCCGCTGGTGGCCCCTAGCGCCAATCCATTTACCCGAATAAGCCCCACAAAAGCCCTACATGTTGACGACTATTTTAAAACTAAAATTGCTATGGTTTTAGACGGCGGTTCCTGCAGTGCCGGAGTAGAATCAACCATTGTAGGGTTTAACCTAAACCAACCTATTGTATATAGATTAGGCGCCATTTCCATTGAAGAAATTGAAAAAATAGCGGGCAAGGTAACCGTATTAAATACCGGTAAAACAAAAACGACCACACCAGGTATGTGTAAAAAACATTATGCTCCATCAACAAAAATAATTCTTACCTCAAACATCCCGCAAGAATTGGATCGTTGGAAGGAGAAAAAAATTGGATTACTTCTATTTCAGCAAACCATTCCCAATGTGCCGCTAATGCACCAAAAAATACTATCTCCTGAAGGCGATTTGAAAATTGCAACAACAAATTTATACAATTCCTTGCACGAATTAGACACCATGAACTTAGACCTTATCATCGCAGAACGTTTTCCTGATGAAGGACTGGGTCGCACCCTAAACGACCGATTAACTAGAGCTACCGAAAAATAACATCCGATCATGAATTTAGACTTATTATTAGAAAACCTCACCAATCCGGCATTACTTTACTTTATCTTAGGAATTATAGCCGTTTATTTGAAAAGCGATTTAGAAATTCCTCAAAATTCCTCAAAATTTATATCCTTATACCTCTTATTTGCAATTGGATTCAAAGGCGGACAAGAACTTTCACATGAAAGCATCACCAATGAAATCATATGGTCTATGCTCTTCGGAATTTCCATCTCAATTATAATTCCGCTCTACACCTTTTTTATATTGAAACGCAAACTAGGTGTTTTTGATTCGGGAGCAATTGCAGCGGCATATGGATCCATTAGTGCTGTAACTTTTGTAACCGCAGCCTCTTATCTTGAATCGCATCAATTAGAACTGCACGGGAATATGGTTGCTATCATGGCGTTAATGGAATCGCCAGCTATCATAGTAGGTCTTGTTTTAATTTCCTTATACCATAAAGAAAAAACCAACCCGATCAGCAAACGATTCATACTGAGACATTCCTTTACAAATGGTAGTGTGCTATTAATTTTAGGAAGTTTACTTATTGGATACCTTACTTCGGCTAAAGAAGCACAAGGCATTGAACCTTTTACAAATGATTTATTTAAAGGATTTTTAGCGATCTTCTTATTGGATATGGGAATTACAAGCGGTAAAAAACTGAAATCATTTTTTGCACACGGGTGGTTTCCGTTTGCCTTTGCCGCTGTTATTCCGCTCTTCAATGGTTGCTTATTTGCACTCGTTAGTGGATGGGTAACTTCGGATATTGCAAACCGATTCATTTTTGCCATATTAGCAGCAAGCGCCTCCTACATTGCGGTTCCGGCGGCAATGAAAAATACCGTTCCCAAAGCAAATCCGGGCTTGTTTTTACCCATGGCATTGGCCATAACATTTCCTGTAAATATTACGATCGGAATGCCCTTATACTTCTACATCGTGCAAACTTTTTAA
>JAGNZI010000038.1 GCA_017984495.1 Flavobacterium sp. | reverse complement strand
AAAATCTTATCAACAATTCGTAAATCGTAAATCGTAAATCGTAATTTATACTTACTTTTGCCTTTCGTAAAATTGCAACCATTATGATTTATAAATTTAGAGCTATTCTTGATGCCGAAGAAGATATTTTTAGAGATATTGCCATCGAAAGCAACAACACTTTAGAAGATTTACACAACGCACTTACCAATGCTTTTGGCTTTGATGGTACTGAGGTAGGCGCTTTCTACACCTGTGCAAATGACTGGGCTTGGCACGAAGAAGACGGCATCCCAATGTTTGACACTGGAGATATCCCAGGCGAAATAAAAACCATGTCGGAATATGCAATCGACGAATTAGTGCACGAACAAAATACTAAATTAGTGTATGTTTATGATTTATTCAGCATGTGGACATTCTTTGTTGAATTAGCTGCAATTGAAAATAAAGAAGCCAACGAAACGTATCCTGCCCTACTCTTTTCGCATGGAGAACTTCCAGCCGAAGCACTACAAAGTGGTCTGAGAGGTGATTTGTCTGAAGAAGATATGTTTGGCGAATTTGAAGATGACTTAGACGACGAAGATTACGATATGTTTGAAGGCGATGACAGCTTTGAAGACATGGGATTTGAAGAAAACTGGAATTAAATAATTAGCCAAGTTGCAATGGCAATGTGCCAATAATCTAATGTGCCAATATGCCAATGAAACAATAAGCCTATAACACTAGATTACATTTTCCAAGCTCTAAATTGTCACATTGACTAATTCACTAATTGACACATTAAAAAAATGATCAACTTATTTAACGCACATATTGAAAACCTATCTGTTCACAGAGTAGGTAACAAAAGTAGAAACGAAGCCATCTTTTTATCTGAAAATCCTTACGGATTGAATGATGAAATTATGCCGTTACTCAAAGAATTTTTCTTTAAATCGTTTCGTGAAAAGGAAGAAAATTACTTTCAATTTGCTCATGAAGTAGATTTAGAATACAACGAAATGTTCAATTTTGCCAGTGAAGTTTTTACAAATCCAGGAGAAATTCACAACGTTTCAAAAAAAATAACGAAACACCTTTTTGAACAGTCCAATCACCCGCACATTAAAAATGGTGAAGTGTATGTGGCTTATTTTACGAACGTTTCTATCGACAATAATGTAGTGGATGCGATTGGTGTTTTCAAAAGCGAAATGCAAACCGATTTCTTGCAATTTGAAGAAAAAGAAACCAATTTAGAAATGATTCTTCAACAAGGGATCAATTTGAATAAGTTGGACAAAGGCTGCATCATTTTCAATTATAAAAAAGAAGAAGGCTACAAAATATTAACCGTCGACAGCAATCGCTACGATGCCCGTTATTGGTTAGAACACTTCTTGTCGGTAGATGCTTTTCAAGACGAAAACTTCATGACTAAGAAATATTTGAAATTCTGTCAAGAGTTTGCTAAAGAGGTAGTTTTACCTGCTGAGGACAAACAACAAGAAGTATTGTTTATGAATCGTGCCATCAATCACTTTGCAAAAAATGATGAATTTGAAGAAACGGCTTTCTTAAACGAAGTCATGCAAAACCCAGAATTTATTCCCGAATTCAAAAACTATAAAGTCGATAAAGGAGCAAAATACAGCATTGAAGACGTATCGAGTTTTCCCATTGCAAATGCTGCCGTAACTGACGTGCGCCGCACATTAAAAAACACCATTCAATTGGATACGAACATCCAAATCAAATTGGACTTCATCAATCCAGAAAGTGCGGAGAAGTTTGTTGAAAAAGGTTGGGACGAAGAAAAACAAATGTATTACTACTTGGTTTATTTTAATAAAGAGCAGAAATCGTAACATAAATATCTCTTAACCTCAATTACAACCTTGTTCTTGAGGTTTTTTTATACCCAAACTTTAACAAAATATTTTGTTTAATCTTTTAATTATTTTGTTAAACATTTTATACCTTTGCTAAAATTCATACAACCATGGCAAAGAAGAAAGAAATTACTCCGCAAGTGCTTATAAGTTTCTATGTAGACTACTTTTTAGAACACCACAAACAACCTCAGTCGGTTTATCAATTTGCAAAACAATTCAACTTTGATGAAGCTTTATTTTATGGTAATTTTTCATCTTTTGACCAAATCGAAAAAACATTTTTTTCATCACTATTTGATCAAACATTGCACATGCTAGAAAAAAGTGAGGATTTTAAATCCTATGATGCGCGTACGCAATTATTGAGCTGCTATTTTACCTATTTCGAAATGTTAACAGCCAATAGAAGTTTTGTGATGACCTTGTTAAAAGAAGATAAAAACAAGTTGAAAAGTGTAACGAAATTATCTGAATTGAGAAAACAGTTCAAACAGTTCTTTGACAGCTTGGCAATTGAGAAAATCGATTTAAAACAAGAAAAACTAATTGAATTTCAAGAAAAAGCAATGAGTGAAATGGCTTGGGTACAGTTTCTATTTACCTTAAAATTTTGGATTGAAGACACTTCCTTAGCTTTTGAAAAAACCGATATTTTTATTGAAAAATCAGTAAATACAAGTTTTGATTTAATGGATACTACTCCATTTAAAAGTTTGATTGACTTTGGAAAATTCATGTGGCAAGAAAAAGCGGCATTCAAACTGTAAAACAAAAGCTACCCAAATGAAAACCATAGACA
This sequence comes from Flavobacterium sp., assembly GCA_017984495.1. Classification (GTDB taxonomy): domain Bacteria; phylum Bacteroidota; class Bacteroidia; order Flavobacteriales; family Flavobacteriaceae; genus Flavobacterium. Next base: position 11,421 of record JAGNZI010000038.1, on the reverse strand, counting down.
GCATTCCAACGTCAAAAATTCAACGCGCTTCAAAACTCCTTCAAACCGGAGCAAAAGTGGGTGTGAATTACCTCAAATATTATGGAGATAAAATCACCAAAACCGAAACAGAAGCCAAAGAAACTCTAAATACAAATAATGCTGCAGACATTTATGATGGCTTAAAACAAATGAAAGGAAGTGCCTTGAAAGTGGCACAAATGCTCAGCATGGAAAAAAGCATACTGCCTCGTGCGTATGTAGAAAAATTTTCGCTTGCCCAATTTTCGGTTCCCCCTTTGTCACCACCCTTGGTTAACAAAACATTCAAAAAATATTTTGGAAAACTGCCTCAAGAAATTTTCGACAACTTTAATGCTACTTCCATCAATGCTGCAAGCATAGGCCAAGTGCACCAAGCAACAAAAGAAGGTAAAAAATTAGCTGTCAAAATTCAATACCCAGGTGTTGCTGAAAGTATTAGCTCTGATTTGGCCATGGTCAAACCCATTGCGATTAAAATGTTCAACATCAAAGGAAAAGATTCGGATAAATATTTTAAAGAAGTCGAAGACAAATTGGTGGAAGAAACCAATTACATCAACGAAGTGCAACAAAGCATACAAATGGCAAAGGCGTGTGAGAACATTCCGAACTTACTTTTTCCAAAATACTATCCCGAATGGTCTTCTGAAAAAATCATCACAATGGATTGGATGACGGGCGAACATTTATCGGAATTTACCGCGCACAATACAGATCCCGAGAAATCAAATCTCTTGGGGCAAACCCTTTGGGATTTCTATATGTTTCAAATGCACAATTTGAGAAAAGTTCATGCCGATCCGCATCCAGGTAACTTTTTAATAACAAAAGACACCCAACTTGTGGCACTAGATTTTGGTTGCATTAAAGAAGTACCAGAAGATTTCTATATTCCCTATTTTGAATTGGCTAAAAAAGAAAATTTGGAAAACCCTGCCTTTTTTAAATCAAAATTGTACGAATTAGAAATACTTAGAACCGATGATTCTCCAGAAGAAACCGAGTTCTTTACCGAAATGTTTCATGAATTGCTCAGTTTATTTGCGCGTCCCTTTCATGTGGAAGAGTTTGACTTTTCAGACGACGAGTTTTTTGGTCAAATCGCCGATTTAGGGGTACGCTACTCCAAGAGCACCGAATTGCGCAACATGAATGGAAACCGTGGTTCCAAACATTTCATCTACATCAACAGAACCTTCTTTGGTTTGTACAATTTGATGCATGATTTGAAAGCCAAAAATGTAAAAATCAATCATTTTACCTCGTATTAATATTTCATACAAGAATAAAATAATCCCTAATAGTACTGTCGCTATTGGGGATTTTTTTTATCTGAACAAATAAGGGTAACATTTTCTAGATATCTTCGTCTTATGAAAAACAAAAACAAAAGATTTTGGAAACCATTTTAAAAATTACCCACCTCAATAAAATTTTCAATCGAAAATTACATGCCGTTAAAAATGTATCGTTTGAAATAAAAAAAGGAAATGTGTATGGCATTCTGGGACCCAACGGCTCTGGAAAATCGACTACCCTAGGTATTGTATTGAACGTTGTAAACAAGACGTCTGGCGAATTTGAATGGTTTGAAGGAAAAGTAGATACTCACGAAGCCTTAAAAAAAGTGGGCGCTATCATTGAACGCCCTAATTTCTATCCGTACATGTCGGCCAAAGAAAATTTGGAATTGGTGTGCAAAATAAAAGGAACGCCCTACACAAAAGTGGATGAAAAACTTGAATTGGTTGGGCTTTTAGACCGAAAAAACGATAAATTCAAAACCTTTTCTTTAGGAATGAAACAACGATTAGCCATTGCTTCGGCCCTATTGAATGATCCCGAAATATTAATCTTAGACGAACCTACCAACGGACTCGATCCACAAGGAATTCGACAAATTAGAGACATCATCCGAATCATTGCCGCTCAAGGCACCACCATATTATTGGCCTCCCATTTATTAGACGAAGTTGAAAAGGTATGCAGTCATGTCGTCGTGTTACAAAAAGGCGTCATGTTGTATCAAGGTTCGGTTCACAACATGATTGAAACCAATAGCTTCTTCGAACTGAAAGCGAAAGACCTGACACAATTACAAAAAGCCCTTGAAGGCCATAATTCTGTTGAAAGAACAAAAGAATCAGAAGGAAAATTATTGGTGTTCCTAAAGCAAGATATAGCAGCGGAGGAACTAAACACCTATTTATTCCAACACAATATTGTTTTAGAACATCTTGTAAAAAGAAAAAATAGTTTAGAAGAACAATTTTTAGAATTAACCAAAAACTAATGCAAAGATGAAAAGATTACTCTCCATAGAATTTCAAAAAATTTGGAAAAATAAAGCCAGTCGCATTTTAGTACTCGCCTACTTTATCTTGCTCAGTTCGATTGCGTTAATTAGCTCCATAAAATTCACCATTTTTGGAAACGAAATCCGAATCGCCGACCAAGGGATTTTCAATTTTCCCTACATATGGCATTTTAACACCTTTATTGCTGCGTTGTTTAAAATCTTTTTAGCCGTAGTCATTGTATCCATGATGGCCAATGAATATACCTATGGAACCTTAAAACAAAATTTAATCGATGGATTGAATAAAAAAGAATTCATTGTTTCTAAATTTCTCGTGGTCGGTACTTTTGCATTGGCTTCGACCTTTTTTGTATTTGTACTTTCCTTAATTTTAGGCTATTCCTTTTCATCCTATAATGAATTAAGCATCGTTTTCTCAGATTTAGAATACCTCTTGGCTTTTTTCATTAAACTGTTTGCGTTTTTTTCCTTCTGTTTGTTTTTAGGTATAGTAGTAAAACGAAGTGCTTTTGCGCTGGGCTTTTTAGCGCTTTGGTTTGTAGCCGAACAAATTATTTTTTGGATGGTAAAGTTTGTCATATTAGGCGGTAATGATAAATCCAAAAACTTTGCCGACACCATGATCAAATATTTCCCCATGGAATCGATGTGGAATTTAAGTCGAGAACCTTTTTCACGATTCAATGCCGTAAAATCATTAGAAAAAGCGATGGGCGGTAGTAAAATCGTCAAAGATTACAGCATCCATTTTTCAGAAATCAGCATCGTAGTGGTTTGGACGGGTATTTTTATTATTGCGTCTTATTTTATTCTAAAAAAGAGGGATTTATAGTATCTTTGTAGGTACTATGGGGATAGTAAAAAATACATGGCTTATTATTTTTATCTTGGCCTTTCAATGGGGAAATGCACAATACATTTCCGTAGATGAAAGTTACACAGCGCAACAACTTGTGCAAGATAAATTAATCAACAGTCCCTGCGCAAACGTATTCAATGTCTCGGTATCGGGTGGAAACTTTACAACAGGCGAAAAAAGTTATGGTTATTTTGAGGCTGCGGGTTCTGCTTTCCCTTTTGCAAACGGAATTGTACTAACCACTGGTAAAACAGCAAATACCATCGGACCCAATACCACATTATCTGATGACGGAGGAAACATGGGTTGGAATGGTGATTCCGACTTAAATCAAGCATTAGGCCTGAGCAATTCTTTCAATGCCACCGTTTTAGAATTTGATTTTATTCCATTGGGAGACCACATAAGCTTCGACTATATTTTTTCTTCCGAACAGTACCTATTGAATCCGTCGGCCAACCAGTGCAATTTTACGGATGGCTTTGTTTTTCTATTAAAAGAAGCCACTGCAACAACATATGAAAATTTAGCGGTTATCCCCAATACTTCCATACCAGTGAAAGTGAACACTGTTAGAGGAACGGGTACGCTATGCCCTGCGGCGAATGCCACCTATTTTGACACCTTCAATACTAACGAACATCCTACCAATTTTAATGGGCAAACCAAAGTAATGACAGCGCAAGCAACTGTTACGCCCGGCACAACCTATCACATCAAATTAGCTATTGCTGACGAAGGCAATTACCGATACGATTCGGCTATTTTCTTAGGTGGTGGTAGTTTTAATTTTGAAATTGATTTAGGTACCGATCGATTATTAGCAAACGGAACGGCACTTTGCCCATCAGAATCTATTACTTTGAATGCCACCCTACCAAGTGCCATCGGTTATCAATGGTATCAAAACAATGCTATTTTAACAGGTGCAACCCAAGCGACTTATGAAGTAACGACTCCAGGGGATTATAGTGTTGAGATCAATTATGGCTCCAATTGCCAAACAACTGGAAACATCCGCATTGAATATGCAACCGACTTACTCGTAAATGAAACCACATTTACAATTTGCGATACCGATGCCAATCAAGACGGAAGGACTTCTATTAATTTGAGTGCAATTACACCCGATTTGTTTACCAATTTACCCGCTAATTATGTTATTTCGTTTTTTGCAAACCCAACAAGCACGGTAGCTTTACCAACAAATTATACGAATATTTCACCTTACAATCAGATCATTTATGCTCGCGTAATGAATTTACCCGGTTGCTACAACGATTTTCCGGTCGAATTAATTGTAGCGACTTTCCCTACCATCGTTACAGACGAAGAAGTAGGTTTGTGTGAAAATAATCCTACTCTTTTAGATGCCGGTGCAGGTTTTTCAAGTTATACCTGGAATACAAATCCGGTTCAAAATACGCAAAGCATTACTGTAGCAAATCCCGGAAATTATACAGTAACCCTCACCAACGCTTCAAATTGCACCAAAACAAAAACATTTACGGTTACAGCATCTGGAAGAGCAACTATAGAAAATATTATAATTACTGATTTTTCAGACAACAATTCCATAACAGTAGCATATAGTGGTGCCGGCACGTATACATTCTCATTAGACGGTTCAAACTATCAAACTTCACCCACATTTACACAACTGGATGAAGGAGAATATACCCTTTATGTAAAAGACACCAAAGGGTGTGGTATCAAAACAGCGCGTTTTTTTCTGTTGGACTATCCCAAGTATTTTACTCCTAACGGCGATGGGATCAACGATTTTTGGTACATCAAAAATCTAAACCAACGCATAACCGAAAATGGATACGTTGCGATATTTGATCGATATGGAAAACTTATTTACCAAATTAATCCTCAAAATCAAGTTTGGGATGGAAGCTTTAATGGCAGTCCTTTACCCAGTTCCGATTATTGGTTTCAAATTCAATTGGGCGACGGCCAAATCATTAAAGGGCATTTTTCACTAAAACGTTAGGTCCAATTATTGCACAATCGCCTACAAAATAATATATTCGCAGTATGATGCACGCAAACGAAATTGAAGCCATAAAGTCACTATTAGCTTCGCCAAAAAAAATAGCAATAATACCCCACAGAAATCCAGATGGAGATGCCATGGGTTCAACCTTAGGGCTCTATCATACCTTACTCCAAAAACAACACGATGTAGTGGTCATCGCACCCAACGAATTTCCAGATTTTTTAGCCTGGTTACCCGGAAGCGAAAACGTATTGGTATTTGAAAAAAATACAGTAAAATGCACTTCCCTACTGGAATCCTGTGATCTTATTTTTACCCTAGATTTCAATGCCTTACATCGCACAGGTGAAGTGATGGAAAAAGTACTAAGTACCTTACCTAAAACTACGATCATGATCGATCACCATCAATTTCCGGACACCTATGCCAACTATACATTTTCAGATACCGCTTATGGATCAACTTGTCAAATGGTATATGACTTTATTTATGCATTAGGCGATGAAAATTTATTGAATAAAACGGTTGCCACGTGTTTATATACTGGAATTGTAACCGATTCGGGAAGTTTTCGTTTTCCAAAAACAAGCAGTGCTACCCATCAATGTGTGGCCGATTTAATTGATCGAGGCATAAACAATAGTCAAATTCATAATTTACTATTTGATAATTCAAGTTACAACCGATTATTACTACTCGGAAAAGCCTTGCAAAATTTAAAAATTTTAAACGAATATAAAACGTCATATATCACCTTAAGTCAGGAAGAATTAGACGCTTTTGGCCATCAAAAAGGAGATACTGAAGGCATCGTAAATTATGGCTTAAGTATCAATGGAATCGATTTTACAGCCATTTTTATTGAAAACAAAGAAGAAGGGATTATTAAAATTTCGTTCCGATCACAAGGCGACTTTGACGTCAATCAATTTGCCAGAAAACATTTCAATGGTGGGGGCCACATTAATGCAGCCGGTGGAAAATCGAATGCAAGTTTAGCCGAAACCGTTCAACAATTTATTCGTATTTTAGACACAGAAAAAAAATAAAAATGAAATTACAACCACTAGTATTCGCTTGCACATTTTTGATTTTTATTTGCAGCTGCTCGCAACGCCAAGAAGAAGCACGCAGACCGATTTCGCATGCTTCGGGAACGTTCATTAAGAAATCCATAGAACGCAATAAAAAATTAGTCGCCAACGAAGAAAAAATTATTGATTCCATCATTAAAAACGATACGTTAAAAGAATACAGAGCTTCTAATAAAGGTTATTGGTACAAATACGAAACCAAAGTAGACGAAGCAACTGCCTTTCCAAAAAGAGGCGATATTGCCTATTTTGATTATGAAATAAAAGATATTGAAAATACCATCATCTATACTAAATTTGAAACAAAACCCCAAGTATATTATGTGGACAAACAAGACATGATTTCGGGATTGCGCGATGGAATTAAGTTAATGAAAAAAGGAGAAATCGTTTCTTTTTTATTTCCTTCTCATATGGCCTATGGCTATCATGGAGATGACAAAAAAATAGGCATCAACCAACCGATTATTTGTACAGTCACCCTAAAAGATATTCAACCCGATCCACAAGCTCAAAATTAATAGAAGACTATGAAATCCATTTCTTTTTTACTGTTAAGTTTCATGCTGTTTTTTTCGTCTTGCACAAAGTCCTATGATCACTTAAAGGAAGGGCTTTATGCTGAAATTGAAACTTCAAAAGGCACAATGATCGCTAAACTAGCGTATGAAAAAGCACCCATAACGGTTGCCAATTTTGTTTCCTTAGCGGAAGGAAAAAATCCATTTGTAAGTGACGATTTTAAAGGAAAAGCATTTTATGACGGATTAACTTTTCACCGAGTGATTCCAGATTTTATGGCGCAATGCGGTGATCCAAATGCCGATGGTTCTGGTGGACCTGGTTATAAATTTAAAGATGAATTCCACCCCGATTTAAAGCATTCCAAAGCGGGGATGTTAGCCATGGCCAATGGTGGACCCTCTACTAACGGCAGCCAATTTTTTATCACCTTTAAAGCGACACCATGGCTCGACAACATTCACAGTGTTTTTGGTGAAGTTATCGAAGGTATTGAAGTATTAGAAACCATCGAAAATGAAGATGTAATCGAACACATTAGTATTATTCGCATAGGAAATGCTGCCAAAAAATTTGATGGGGTAAAAATTTTCAAAAAATATTACGCCGTGCAAGCAAAAACCCAAAAAGAATGGGAAGAAAAAACTAAAATCATTCGAGATAATAAAGCCAAAACTTTCTCAGAAGTCCATAAAAATGGTATTGTAACGGCTTCAGGACTGCGGTATAAAATTGTTTCAAAAGGTAACGGGAAAAAACCTGCAATTGGCACAACAGTATACATCCATTATGCTGGTTTTTTAGAAAACGGACAATTGTTTGATACCAGTTATGAAGAGGTGGCCAAAACATTTGGTACTTTTGAACCAACACGCGCTTCCCAAAATGGCTACACGCCTATTGAATCTGTAATTGGGAACCTTCGTTTTATTCCAGGATTCAATGAAGGTGTAGAACTGATGCACTTGGGCGATAAAGCTATTTTCTATATTCCATCAGAATTGGGTTATGGCGAACAAGGAGCTGGCGATTTAATTCCACCCAATGCAAACATTGTTTTTGAGATCGAACTGTTAGAAAAATCAACTAAATAATTAAATAATTAACATGAAAAAAATAGTATTACTTACTTTAGCCCTTATTGGATGTTCTACACTTGGGTTTGCTCAAGACAAGAAAATGGAGGGTATTTTTGCTGAATTCAACACCTCTAAAGGTAAAATCGTGGTGCAGTTGGAGTACCAAAAAACGCCTGTAACAGTGGCTAACTTTATTGCCTTAGCGGAAGGTGACAATGCAAAGGTTACCGAAACACTAAAAGGAAAACCCTACTACGATGGTTTAGTATTCCACCGTGTAATTTCGGATTTTATGATTCAAGGAGGCTGTCCAAAAGGCGATGGTACCGGCGATCCGGGTTATAAATTTGTAGACGAAATAACTGAATTAGCACATGATAGCGCCGGAATATTATCGATGGCTAATGCTGGTCCTGGAACTAATGGAAGCCAATTTTTTATCACGCACAAAGCTACTCCTTGGCTCGATGGAAATCATACCGTTTTTGGTCATGTAATTTCGGGGCTAGATATTGTCAATACCATTGCAAAAAATGATGTAATCCAGTCGGTTAAAATAATTAGAAACGGAAAAGAAGCAAAAAAATTCAAAGCGGAAAAAGTCTTTACTGATTATTTTGCCAACAAAGAAGGTTACGATAAGATTCAAAATGAAAAAAACGCAACCATAAAGAAACAATTGGCAGAAATTGCGGCAGAAAAACAAAGAAAACTTGCGGAAATTGAAGCAGAAAAACAGAAAGTTGCCAAAGAAAAAGCATTGAAAGAATTTGAAAAGGGATCAACTACTGCTAGTGGTTTAAAATATATCGTGTTGCAACAAGGTACAGGCGCTAAGCCATTGGCTACCAGTAATGTAAAAGTACATTATACCGGTATGTTTTTAGACGGAAAAGTATTTGATAGCAGCGTACAAAGAGGTGAAACCATTGATTTTGGTTTGAATCAAGTAATCAAAGGATGGACAGAAGGTGTACAATTAATGCCTGAAGGTTCAAAATACAAATTTTATATTCCCTCTCAATTAGCTTATGGCGAAAGGGGTGCTGGAGGTGTAATTCCACCCAATGCCGACTTAATTTTTGAAATCGAGTTGATCATGATCAATAAATAAATAAAAAGCCGCTAATTACTTAGCGGCTTTTTTATTAAACTTTTACGATTAAAATTTCCAATCAAACTCGTCTTTATCACTAAAAACGGCACCAACTTCAATCTTCACAATTTCATTATAATCAACGTGAACAAACACCCAGTTTTCTTCGTTAAAATAACTCATCATCCCTTCGACTGTATCCGTTTCAAAAGATTTTACTTTATTCTTTTCTAAAACAGGAAAAACATCACTCCAATTCTTTCCAATTATAGTCGTGTTAAACAACTTCACAACTGGATTTGTTGTTGTCATATAACCTAATTTATAGGCTTCCTCTTTGTAAAAAATTAAACGAAGCTTTCTGGTGTTATACATAAAAACAACGTTTTCCTCTTCATCTTTATATTGTGTATCAGGTTTTCCTAAAATTTTAGTAACATCTTGCTCTTTCATTCCGAAAAGCAAATTGTCAATTCCGTATTTTAATTTAATTTCCATAAGTATTTATTTGTGCTAAAAAATCCCGATTTTCATCGGGATTCATTTCATTATATTTTAAAACGTTTTCTATCGTTTTCTGTCAAATAAATTTTTCGTAAACGAATCGATTTCGGAGTAACCTCAACATATTCATCTTTTTGAATGTACTCTAAAGCTTCTTCCAATGAGAAAATAATCGGTGGAATAATTCTTGCTTTTTCATCATTTCCAGACGAACGTACGTTGGATTGCTTTTTAGCCTTAGTTACGTTGATACACATATCGTCTCCACGAGAATTTTCACCAATTACCTGACCTTCATAGATCTCAGCATTAGGCTCCACGAAGAATTTACCACGATCTTGTAATTTATCAATAGAATAAGGAATGGCTTTTCCGTTCTCCATAGAAATTAAAGAACCATTATTACGTCCAGGAATGGCACCTTTGAATGGCTCGTAACCAATATAACGGTGCGACATAATTGCTTCACCAGCCGTAGCGGTTAATAATTGATTTCTCAAACCAATAATTCCACGTGATGGAATATTGAATTTGATGATCATACGTTCGCCTTTGGCTTCCATAGATAACATTTCACCTTTACGGATCGTTACGAATTCAACCGCTCTACCAGAAAGGTTTTCGGGTAAATCAATTGTTAATTCTTCAATTGGCTCACATTTTTGACCATCAATTTCTTTGATGATTACCTGTGGTTGACCAATTTGCAATTCATATCCTTCTCTTCTCATGGTTTCAATAAGAACCGATAAGTGAAGTACACCACGACCAAAAACCATGAATTTATCAGCAGAATCCGTTTCACCTAGCTTCATCGCTAAGTTTTTCTCTAATTCTTTGGTTAAACGATCTCTAATGTGGCGTGAGGTTACAAATTTTCCTTCCTTACCAAAGAAAGGCGAATCGTTAATCGTGAACAACATACTCATAGTAGGTTCATCAATAGCAATAGTTTGTAACGCCTCTGGATTTTCAAAATCGGCAACAGTATCACCAATTTCAAATCCTTCGATTCCAATAATAGCACAGATATCTCCAGCTATTACTTGATCTACTTTTTTACGTCCAAGACCTTCAAAAGTATGTAACTCTTTAATTCTAGATTTTATAACCGTACCATCTCTTTTAACTAAAGAAATTGGCATCCCTTCTTTTAAGACACCTCTTTCCAAACGACCGATCGCGATACGACCCGTAAATGAAGAGAAATCCAAAGAAGTAATTAGCATTTGAGGCGTTCCTTCTGATACTTTTGGAGCAGGAACATGGGCCAATACCATATCTAATAAAGGCTCAATATTATCGGTTTGATTTCTAAAATCATCCGACATCCAATTGTTTTTAGCAGATCCATAAACTGTTGGGAAATCCAACTGCTCTTCTGTTGCACCTAATTCAAACATCAGATCAAATACTTTTTCGTGTACTTCTTCAGGTGTACAATTTTCTTTGTCTACTTTATTGATTACCACGCAAGGTTTTAAACCTAAGTCAATTGCTTTTTGCAAAACAAATCGCGTTTGAGGCATTGGACCTTCAAATGCATCTACTAAAAGACATACACCGTCAGCCATATTAAGTACGCGTTCCACCTCTCCACCAAAATCGGCGTGACCTGGTGTATCAATAATATTGATTTTTGTTCCTTTATACGTTACCGATACGTTTTTTGAAGTAATGGTAATACCTCTCTCACGTTCTAAATCATTATTATCAAGGATTAAGTCTCCTGTATTTTCGTTTTCACGAAACAATTGACAGTGGTACATAATTTTATCAACCAAAGTAGTCTTACCGTGGTCAACGTGTGCAATAATTGCGATGTTTCTAATAGAAGTCATTTATTTTATTTTTGAAAGTGCAAAGGTAATCTTTATTTTAATAAAAACACTATAGTAATCAACTCTTTAGTTGAAAA
>JAGNZI010000075.1 GCA_017984495.1 Flavobacterium sp. | reverse complement strand
TAGTGAAAACGCAATCGCAAAATACAAATAGCCTTTTGGAACAGCGCCCACGTGCTGGCCGGCTAATTCGGCGTGGGATAGGTGCATGCTTTCTGTAATCAACATAAAGCCGATCAAGATTAAAAAGGCTAAACCTAAAATTTGAATGGATGGATTGGCATTAACAAAATTGCCAACAGGAACGGCAAATAACATCATGATACCAACAGAAATCACAACGGCGGTTATCATTATGACCAAAGCGCCTTCAATGCCATTTGTCATCCCAACAGCGGTTAGTATACTGTCTACAGAAAAGATCAAATCAATCAATAAAATCTGAAGAATCACACTGCCAAATGATTTGGCTGCGCTGGTTTGCATGCTTTTTTCTTCTTCCCCTTTGTGGTCTACTTTTTCGTGAATTTCTTTGGTGCTTTTATAAATCAAGAATAAACCTCCTAAGAGCAAGATCAAAGCTTGTCCGGTGATGTCGGCTGAAAACCATCCGAAATCAAAACTAAACCAAGGAGCCTTCATGGCAATCAAGATTGTAATACCAAACAACAAGGCAATACGCATAAACATTGCCAAGAACAAGCCCAATTGAGTGGCTTTTTTGCGTTTTTCTTGAGGAAGCTTGCCAGTTACAATTGAGATGAAAATGATGTTGTCAATCCCTAAGATGATTTCTAGAAAAGTTAATGTTAAAAGTGCTACCCAGGCATCTGGGTTTAAAAATACTTCCATTGTTCTTATTTTTTTTGACTAATTATACGTTCGTTAATTTAATTTTGTTGCAGTACCACGCTGTTTTTTTGAATCCCCAACAAAGGAATACTCAAAAGTGTATGATTTTGAGTTGGTGGTCAAAATTTTCATTTGTACCGGTTTTTTCTCTGCTCTGTTTTTAGGATGTATGTTTTGTATAATGTATTCGCAATCGTTGGTCCAGCGCACTTTAAACGTATCTGTTTTACCTTCGTAAGTTTCAATTTGCATCGAATCGTTTCGTACAAAGCTACTGGTGAATTTTTTACCTTCAATTTCGGTTTCTGAAGTAAAGGCACCTGTTTTGAATGCTTTGCAGTTGCGCTCTTGTTGGTAGCAAGAGGTGAGAAGTACGAATAAAAGTAGGGTGTATGCTATTTTCATAAGATTTTTATGGCTTTTTGTCTCCATCAAATAAACTTTTTAATACGGTATTGATGCCTTTGAAAATCAAAAACATCGCGGTCAAGGCAATAATACTCCCTAAAATAAGTACGTAAACATACAACGGATGGTTCTCGTTCTTAAATGCACTTGTAATAACTACGGGACCTAGAAAAAGCAGCGGAAGTGCTCCTGCCAAATATTTTACTCCTTTTGCAAGTATGGATTTGTCTGTTGCCATTTATTTGGAATTAAGATAAAAATCGACGGCATTTCTTACGCTGCCGTGCGTGCTTAAAAGTTCGTTAGCTTCTTCATAAGTAACCGGAATTTCATCCATAATCATACGTGTTCCTCGGTCAACTAATTTATTGTTACTCAGTTGCATATCTACCATCTTATTACCTTTTACTTTACCTAACTGAATCATGGTGGAAGTGGATATCATATTCAATACTAGCTTCTGTGCTGTACCGGCTTTCATGCGCGAACTCCCCGTTACAAATTCAGGGCCCACGACCACATCAATAGGAAATTGAGCGGTTTTAGAAAGCGGACTTTCAGCATTGCAACTGATGCTTCCGGTGCAAATATTATTTTGATTGCATTTTTCTAAACCTCCAATTACATAGGGTGTAGTTCCCGAAGCGGCAATTCCAACCACCACATCGTTTTCGTTGATGTTCCATTGTTGCAAATCGAGCCATGCTTGTTCGCGATCGTCTTCAGCAAATTCAACGGCTTTGCGAATTGCCGTGTCGCCACCTGCGATAATACCAATTACCAAATCAAAAGGAACCCCAAAGGTGGGCGGACATTCTGATGCGTCTACAATTCCCAAGCGTCCCGAAGTACCCGCACCAATATAAAACAACCGACCGCCTTGTTTCATCTTTGCAACCACTTCGGTTACTAATTTTTCGATTTGTGGCAAGGCTTTTTCAACGGCCAAGGGTACCGTTTTGTCTTCTGTATTGATGTGTGTCAACAGTTCGCCTACCGACATTTTTTCCAAATGTTCGTATTTTGAGGACTGTTCTGTAGTTTTTGTAAAATGCATGGCTGAAGTTTTACTGGAGTTTAAAATGTGTCAGAAATTAATGTGAATGCCCCATTTCTATCAAATAGGCTAAGGCAAAACCAAATACGATCATGGTAATTTTAGCCAAATTAAATTTATGTCCTTCGTTGCTTTCAAAAATAATGGTCGACGAAATATGAAATAAGATCCCTACAACTACTGCCGAAATTTCTTTAGCATAGTGTTGGGCAAATGCCATGTGTTCGGCCAATAGCGTCCCTAGTGGTGTCATTAGTGCAAAAGAAAACATAAAGGCAAAAATCATCCATTTGTTCATTTTGGCATTCACAAAAAACAAGGTCAAAATAATGGCAATCGGAAAGTGGTGTATGGCAATACCATAGGCTAAATTTTGATTTTCGTGTATCGGAAAGCCTTCGAGTAAAGCGTGAAGACACAAACTAAAAAACAACAACCACGGAATGTGATGCAATTCGTTGTGTGCGTCGGTGTGCACGTGCACATGACCATGTTCGGCTCCTTTTGAAAAGAATTCCAAAGCGATTTGGAACAAGATCCCCAACATGATGAATACGCCCACGGGAAGTGCTGTTTGAGTAACTTCGCCAGCATGTGCATGGTCTTCGCTAAACAATTCGGGTAGCAAGTGCAACACCGTTAGCGAAAGCAAGAAAGCACCGCTAAAAGCCAATAAGAGTTTGATGTTGTTTTTCTTTTGGGGTTGCAAGAACAACGCCATTAAAAACCCAAGAATAACAGCAGAAAAAGTGATGATATATTGCATTATTTAAAAATCATGATTAATCGTTCGGATTGCGTTTTGTAAAAGTTTCGCAATTTATAATCGCCAAACAAGTCCAATAAATAAATACCGGCTTTTTCCATCATTTGTTCAAAATCTTCCAAGCGCAGGGCTTGTACCTTTTCGGTAAAATGATATTTTTTGCTTTGGTCTTCAAAATCAATTTCTTTATAGATGTGTCCGTCTTTCAAATACCGTTTGATGTGAAAATCAATACCATCCACTGTTTTTACTTCTTCGGGCACTAAATTCGACAACACATAATCTACATTCATGAAATCCAATACAGCAAAACCGGTCTCGGTCAAACTGTTGTGAATTGCTTTCAAGGTCTTGTAATTGTCGGCATCGTCTTCAAAATACCCAAAGCTAGTAAATAAATTAAAAATAGCATCATATTTTTCTTCAAAAGGTTCGCGCATGTCATGCACTTTAAAATGCAGTTTATCATTGGCAAACTTAGAAGCTTCTGCAATGCTGTTTTCCGACAAATCGGCACCGGTAACGTCATAATCCAGGGTGTTCAAGTAAATGGCATGACGCCCTTTGCCACAGGCCAAATCTAATATTTTTGCTTCATCAGGCAGGTTGAGATATTGGGTCAAATTGTCCATCAACAACTGCGCTTCGTCGTCGTTTCGTTCTTTGTATAAAATGTGGTAGTAGGGTGTATCAAACCAAGAGGCAAACCAATTTGTTGCGTCAGATGGGTTTGTGGATGTAGGTACAGAAGGATAATCGGTCATTAATTCGGTTTTCATTTCTTTCAAGTAGCAAATTTAATGTATTTTTGCACAAGATTACCCTAATTATTGCGATTGCATTTGATTTTTGCAACCGAACTTGAAATTGAAGCATGGAAAATTATAAAATGACGGCCAAAACCTTTTTTGGTTTTGAAGAATTAGTAGCCAAAGAATTACAACTTTTAGGCGCCCAACAAGTCGAAATTGGCACGCGTGTGGTCCATTTTAAAGGCGATAAAGGATTTATGTACAAAGCCAATTTGGCCCTGCGTACGGCCTTAAAAATCCTGAAACCCATTAAAACGTTTCGGGCCCACAATGAAAAAACCTTGTATGACGGCATTATGGCGATTGATTGGAGCGATTATTTAACGCCGCATCTTACGTTTTTGGTAGAAACCACCTTGCATTCCGAAAATTTCAACCACAGTCAGTTTGT
>JAGNZI010000037.1:11644-14106 GCA_017984495.1 Flavobacterium sp. | reverse complement strand
GATTTTGTGTGACCAAAATTTCCGTTCAACCACGCCATATCGATTTCGTTATCAAAATGTCCGATGTTACAAACAATCGTTTTGTCTTTCATTTTTTCAAAGTGCGAACCTAATACGATGTCTTTATTTCCAGTTGTAGTGATGATAATATCGGCAGTTGCAATAACGGTATCTAATTTTTTAACTTCAAAACCGTCCATAGCTGCTTGTAAAGCACAAATTGGGTCAATTTCGGTAACCGTTACAATTGAACCTGCACCTCTAAACGAAGCCGCAGTACCTTTACCTACGTCACCATATCCACAAACGATGACTCTTTTTCCAGCCAACATAATATCGGTAGCTCTTCTTACGGCATCAACAGCCGATTCTTTACAACCGTATTTGTTGTCAAATTTAGATTTAGTAACCGAATCATTTACATTGATTGCAGGCATTGGTAACGTTCCAGCTTTTACTCTCTCATATAAACGGTGCACTCCTGTTGTGGTTTCTTCAGATAATCCTTTGATTCCAGCAACCAAATGCGGGTAGCGGTCGATAACCATATTGGTTAAATCCCCACCATCATCTAAAATCATGTTCAACGGTTGTCTGTCTTCGCCAAAGAATAAGGTTTGCTCGATACACCAGTCAAAATCTTCTTCGTTCAAACCTTTCCAAGCATATACTTGAATTCCAGCAGCAGCAATTGCAGCAGCAGCTTGATCTTGAGTAGAGAAAATGTTACAAGAAGACCAAGTCACTTCAGCTCCCAAAGCAATTAACGTTTCGATTAAAACCGCCGTTTGAATCGTCATGTGCAAACATCCTGCAATTCTAGCTCCTTTTAAAGGTTGGCTAGCTCCGTATTCTGCTCTTAACGCCATTAATCCAGGCATTTCAGCTTCTGCTAATTCAATCTCTTTTCTTCCCCAAGCCGCAAGTGAAATATCCTTCACTTTAAAAGCCACATAAGGTAATGTTTGTGTACTCATCTATTGTGTATATTTGTATGTTCTAAAATTAGAGCGCAAAATTACAAAATAATCTTTTTATTTTATCAAAGATTTCTATTAATTTGTGAATTGTTTAGCTTTCTAAAGATTTGAAAAACAACAAAATATAAATGCCATTACATCAGATTTTATCGATTAACGAGACTACTACAGCGTACTTTTGGCACATCACCGAAGACGTAACTTCATTATTTAGAGCTGTTTCGTTAATTGAGCGTTCAAAAAAGCGTTTGGATGGTATGAAATCAGAGGCGCAACAAAAAGCATTTTTAGCCGTACGAATGTTGCTCCAACACCTAGGGTATTCAGATGAAGATTTAACATATGATACTTCTGGAAAACCGCATTTAAAACACGAGGTAAGTGGGACGAAGTACGAAAATGAAAACCCATTGCCCAATCCCCATGGTCCATTATCCAACAATAAGTACATCTCAATTTCGCACTCACATGATTTTGCAGTCATTTGTGTCAGTGATCAAGAAGTAGGTATCGATATTGAATTACAAAAAGAAAAGACCTTAAAAATCACTTCGCGATATATGGATGTTCGGCATTTAGAGCAGCTTTCAACCGAAGAACAAATTGCAAAAGCAACAACGGTTTGGGGAATAAAAGAAGCTATTTTTAAGATTAAAAATGAAAAAGGAATAAGTTTTCCCAACCATATTTTTGAAGCTGATTTTAGGTTGTCGGATACCACAACCCAAGCCGAATTGCATTTTAACCAGAAAGTCGAACCCTTCGCTATTCATTTCCAACCCATCGCCAACTATATTTTTGTGTGTGCGTTAAGACAAAAGTTATGATCGATTTTTTTATCAGTCAGTATAAAAATATTTCTACAGGTCAAATTTGGGCCGAATTTTTGGCATTTTGCTTCGGAATCATGAGTGTTTATTTTGCTAAGAAAGAAAATATTTGGGTGTACCCCACGGGCTTACTTTCGACAATGATAACGGTGTATTTGTTGTACCAAGCGGCCTATTTTGGCGATATGACAATGAATGTTTATTATTCGATTATGAGTATCTATGGTTGGTACCGATGGATCCCAAACACGCAATCCCCCGAATTAAAAATTTCGAGAACCACAAGGCGTGAAAAATACCTAGGTTTTGTTATGTTTTGTGCCACCATGATCGTCACCTATTTGGTGTATGTTTTTTTTGACTATACACTTGAAATTCCTAATTATATTGATATTTTTACATCAGGAATCTTTTTTACCGCCATGTGGTATATGGCTTTGAAAAAGATTGAGAACTGGACGTTGTGGATTATTGGCGATTGTATTGCGGTTCCCTTGTTTGCCTACAGAGGATTGGGTATGCTTGCCTTGCAATATTTTATATTTACTATTATGGCAATAGTTGCCTATTTATCATGGAGAACCTATTTAGCGAAAAAGATATAGCATACATTGCATCAAAGGGATACGAATTGGAAAAAATAAAGCAACAG
>JAGNZI010000037.1:0-11544 GCA_017984495.1 Flavobacterium sp. | reverse complement strand
TATTGAGTGATCGTTCCGAGAAAGGCCGTATTCATTTTACGATATCTAAAGAGTTCCAATCGGATTTTGATGCTCTAGTTGCAAAACATCCAGAGGTTGCCGTTCATTTTTCGTATCAAAATCAAGCTAGTGATACGCTGGCAGTAGATGAACACAACAAACCGTTCAGATTAGCAGATGGTTCCTTGCTTTTTAGACCTGCGGGCCACGGTGCCTTGATTGAAAATTTAAATCAAGTCGATGCCAATCTGATTTTTATAAAAAACATTGATAATGTCTCACCTGCAGAACAAGAACAATGCGTTTTCAATCAAAAAGTGTTGGCAGGAATGCTATTACACCTGCAAAATCAAATATTTGATTACATCCGTCAACTTCAAAATGATTCGGATGCTGCAGCATTACTTCAAGAGGTCATATTATTTGTAGAGCAACGCCTTACTTTTCCGTTGCCGGATGCGTTTCATATGTTTCAAAGTGCCTATCAAAAAGAGTATTTATTGCACATTTTGAACCGACCGATTCGGGTATGTGGCATGGTAAAAAACGAAGGAGAGCCAGGCGGCGGGCCTTTTTGGGTACAAGATGAAAAAGGACGTATTTCGCTCCAAATAGTAGAAACATCTCAAATAGATTTGACCAACGAGCATCAAAAAAATTGTGTAAATAGTGCCACACATTTTAATCCGGTGGATATTGTTTGTGGGGTAAAAAACGCACAGGGGCAAAAATTTGATCTCAACGAATACATAGATCATGATGCAGTGATCATTACCCAAAAGACAATTTTAGGCCAACCCGTAAAAGCGATTGAATTACCAGGATTATGGAATGGCGCTATGGCAAAATGGACGACCATTTTTGTGGAGGTTCCCTTAGCTACATTTAATCCAGTAAAAAGCGTAAATGATTTGTTAAAACCAGCACACCAGCCCGTTAATGAATCGTAAGGATGGAAAAAGATGTTGTTTTAACTGAAGTATCTTTCAAGGCTGTTCGAAGCAGTGGGGCTGGCGGGCAAAATGTAAATAAAGTAGCTTCAAAAGTGGTGCTTTCCTTTGACTTGAATCAATCAAAAGGTTTGACAGATGAAGAGAAAGTTCGTCTCCAGCATAAAATTGCTACAAAGTTAACACAAGACAGTCTACTCATCATTACAAGTGAAGAAGAACGAAGTCAGTTCAAAAATCGAGCAATTGCTATAAATAAATTGATAAAATGTCTGGAAGACGGATTGAAGATTCCGAAAGCGCGTCAAAAAACTAAAGTGCCTCGATCGGTTAATGAAAAACGCCTGCAAGCAAAAAAAGTAATGAGCGTAGTTAAGCAAAATAGAAAAACGCCAAATTTATAAGTGTTCGCATAAATAAAGGGTGTTTTTTTAAGAAGTTTGAAAGTAAATTTCTTTTTTAAATTGACTTATTATTTAATATCTTTGTTCCAATCTCAAAGGGGTGCTAGAATTTGAATCCATTTCATAAGGACAGCTGAGATCATACCCATAGAACCTGGGCAGGTAATGCTGCCAAGGAATATAGAGAAACCAACACCGATACATTCCGTCTGGAGTAAAGGAATCTCAAAATAATTTAGTAACCAAGAATAATGACCCCTTTTATTCGTAAAATTTTTACGGATGAAAATTCTATTCAAAAAAAGTACAAAGTACAAAGTACGAAGTACGAAGGGCTTTTTAAACCTATTGCCTATTACCTATTGTCTATTGCCTATTGTTTCTTTCTCACAAGAGGTCCAAAAAGACACAGTTAAAGTCAATGCCTTAAACGAAGTTATCGTTTCTTCGGTACGTGCAAAAGGTAATAATCCGATTCCATTTACCAATGTTAGTGCTGCCGCAATAGCACCGCGTAATTTAGCCCAAGACATCCCCGTTTTGTTGCAATACTTACCTTCTGTGGTCAGTACAACAGATGCTGGAAATGGCGTGGGTTATACCTATATGCGCGTTCGAGGCGCCGATGGATCACGCATCAACGTTACCTTAAACGGTATCCCTTTTAATGACAGTGAAAGTCAAGGCACCTTTTTTGTAAACTTGCCTGATTTTGCATCCTCACTTGAAAGTGTTCAATTGCAGCGGGGTGTTGGAACGTCTACAAATGGAGCCGGTGCATTTGGCGCAAGTCTAAACATGCAAACGAAATCCTTTCGTGAAAAAGCTTTTGCTGAAATTTCAAATTCGGCAGGAAGTTTTGCAACCCGCAAGCATACGCTGGCTTTTGGAACGGGCTTGCACAATCATTTCGAAATGAATGCACGAATTTCGAATATTGCTTCTGATGGCTACATTGATCGTGCTTCTTCCCGCTTGCAGGGCTATTTTTTTAATGCAAATTTTATCAATGAATCCACGCAAGTTAAATTTATGGCTTTTGGCGGCAAGGAAAAAACCTATCAAGCGTGGTATGGCATTGAAGACCCCGAAAAATTAAGAAAGGATCGAACGTTCAATCCGGCCGGGATGTATTTTGATGCAAACGGGAACATGCAGTTTTATGAGAATGAAACCGATAATTATTGGCAAAATCATTTTCAATTGCATTGGTCTGAAAAATGGTCTTCGCGATGGATTTCAAATGTGGCGTTGCATTATACCCTTGGAAAAGGATATTTTGAACAATATAAAGAAGATCAAGATTTGTCGGAGTACAATTTGCCCGCTTTCAATGGTAATTTGATGTCAGATTTGGTTCGAAAACGCTGGTTGGATAATGATTTCTTTGGGGCTACTTTCGCAATGAATTATACCACTCCTGCAACTCAAATTACTTTTGGAGGTGCTGCCAACCGTTATTTAGGAAAACACTTTGGAGAAGTAATATGGACCCCCAATTTTATTCCTTCCAACAATCGATACTATACTAATTACGGCAATAAAGAGGATGTAAATGTATATGCCAAAGCGTCCCATGCCATGACCAATAAATGGAATTTGTTTGCCGATTTACAATACCGAATGGTCTTCTATGAAGCTACTAGTGTTAAGTTTTCGGATGTGAATGATACGTTTCGTTTTTTCAACCCTAAAGCGGGGATCAATTTTCAGTGGAACGATAACCATGCCTTTTATGGGTATTTTGGGGTTGCTAATAAAGAACCCAGACGCGATGATTATGAAAATGGTAGTGTAAAACCCGAGCGCTTATTTGATTATGAATTGGGGTGGAAATATACCTCACCAAAAGTCAAATTCAATGCAAATGCTTTTTACATAAATTATAAAAACCAATTGGTGTTAACAGGAGCCCTGAACGATGTGGGGTCCCCAATTTTCACCAACAGTGGTAAAAGTTACCGCCTGGGAGTGGAAGTTGAATCAACAATTGCGCTCTCCAATAAATGGATCCTACAGTCAAATGCCACGCTAAGTCAAAACAAAAATCAAGATTTCTATTTTCAGCGCGATGGAGTAGTACAAAATTTAGGCAACACAAACAGCGCGTATTCGCCAAATATTATTGTGGGTAACGGCCTCACGTATTTGCCAACAGATCATTTTCAAATTTCGTTTTTATCGAAATATGTGGGCGAGCAGTTCATGGGAAATATTGATTCCAATCAATCAAAACTCGATGCTTATTTTGTGAACGATGTGAACATCCAATACGAATGGAAATTAAATAAAGCCATCAAATCCATTGTTTTTTCGGGTTTAGTTAATAATGTTTTTGATGTTGTATACGAATCGAATGGGTATTTCTATACCTACGATGATGATTGGACCAATCCGGGAGCTACAACTACAATTGAAGGGGCTGGGTTTTATCCACAAGCGGGGATCAATTTCATAATTGGGATGAGTCTGAAATTTTAGTTGAAAACAAAAAGCCTGAAAGATTATTACTTTCAGGCTTTTTGTTAATTATAAACACGTAGTGAAACGCCATCCAATTGTTCCACTCTATATTGTTTCATGGGATATTCCATTCCGGTGGCCTGTCCCGAAAACAAGCTATACGAAGCATTATCACACGGGCAAACAACATTGATCCCGTTGAGGGTCATGGTGGAACAGCTGCTCAAAGCTTGATTGGGGCATGCAGCATCAAAAGCGACATAACCGCTGCCGGTATTGAAGACAAAAACACCTCGAACACCAGTGTTTCCCGCATTTATATATACGGCGTTACTTGGAAATTGTAAGTTGCTGTATTGGGGTAAATTCATGTTAATGTTGTAGGCAAACGAATAATTGGGCAAATAAGGATTGTTGTTGCTAAAATTTTCTTTATCACAACCCATTAAAAGTAGTACGAAAACAAAAAGCAAATATTTTTTCATGGATAAATTTTTAGCGCAATTGAAAAACAAATTTAATTAATTACTTTTGACCTAACATTATAGAAGGTCATAAATTAATTTTAAAAATAAATTACTATCTTTGTGAATAGAAATCCCAGCTGATGGGATTTTTTCTATTTATATAAACGATGAAGTTATGAGTACAGTATCTTATTACACCGCAGAAGGATTAAAAAAATTAAGAGATGAATTAGAACATCTTAAAAGTATAGAAAGACCCAAAGCATCACAAGCAATTGCTGATGCACGAGATAAAGGCGATTTGTCTGAAAACGCAGAATATGACGCCGCCAAAGAAGCCCAAGGATTGTTAGAAATGCGCATTTCTAAAATGGAAGAAGTGGTCGCTAATGCCCGTTTAATCGATGAATCACAATTGGATGTATCTAAGGCCTTAGTGTTATCTACTGTGAAAATCAAAAACCAATCGAACGGAATGGAAATGACCTACACCTTAGTTGCTGAAAGTGAAGCCGATTTAAAAACGGGAAAAATTTCAGTTACTTCACCTATTGGAAAAGGGTTGTTAGGGAAATCAGTTGGCGAGGTTGCAGAAATCAACGTGCCTAATGGAATATTAAAATTTGAAGTACTCGAAATCTCTAGAGATTAATTCTATGGCTAGTATTTTTACTAAAATAGTAACTGGGGAAATTCCTTGTTATAAAATCGCCGAAGACGAAAATTATTTGGCTTTTTTAGATGTAAATCCAAATGCAAAAGGGCATACCCTTTGCATTCCAAAACAGGAAATCAATAAGATTTTCGATATGGAAGAAGCCCACTATTTAGGCTTGATGAAATTCTCCAGAAAAGTGGCAAAGGCCGTTGAAAAATCGGTAGCCTGTAAGCGAATTGGAGTCGCAGTTGTTGGTTTAGAAGTGCCCCATGTTCACGTACATTTGATTCCGCTTAACGATATGGATGACATGCGTTTTCAACGAAAGACAAGTTTAACCGCCGAAGAATTTTCCGAATTAGCTACTAATATAGCTTCCAATCTATAAAAATCTCGTTAATCGAGATTTTTTTCTAAGGTCATGTAACTCATTTGTATAGCGGTTCCTTTTCCAATTTCAGAATGCGCCACTTTAATTTTTCCTTTGTGGTATTCTTGTACAATTCGTTTTGTTAACGACAATCCCAATCCCCAACCTCTTTTTTTAGTCGTAAATCCGGGCTCGAAGATCTTCGTAAATTGGTTTTTTGGAATGCCTTTGCCGGTGTCGGTAATTGTAATTTTCACCTTATTTCCCAATGAAGTAATGGTTAGGTCTAAATGGCCTTTCCCTCTCATGGCATCAATGGCATTCTTGACTAAGTTTTCTATAGTCCAACTGTGTAATGCGGGATTAATAGCAACACAGATCGGAACTTCAGGTGCTGAAAATGTAAATAATATCTGTTTGGAAACCCTTGTTTGTAAATAATCCAACGTTTGTTTGGTCTCTACAACGATGTTTTTTTGCTCTAATAAGGGTTCGCTCCCAATTTTTGAAAAACGATCGGTGATGGTTTGTAAACGATGAATGTCTTTTTCTATTTCAATGAGAGAACTTTCGGCTACATTTTCTAATTTCAATAGTTCTAACCAGCCAATTAAGGAAGATAAGGGTGTGCCAATTTGGTGCGCTGTTTCTTTAGCCATTCCCGCCCAAAGTTTGTTTTGAGTTGCCATTTTGGTGGCTTTGTAAAAATTATACACCACAGCTCCAAATAGAATAATGATCAAAAGTAACGCAATGGGATAATATTTTAATTTATTTAATAACGGCGAATCACCATAGTAGACCAATTGGTATTCGTTTTTTGAGCGTTCAATTTTTATGGGTTGGTTGTCGTTCTTTATGGAATTAAAATACGTTTTCAACGCGATAGGATCATTAGAAAGAGCGTCATCAATATTGTTAGCATCAATAATACTATCTTTTCGATCGGTAATGAAAATGGGGATGGTTGTATTCTTGCTGATGATTTCAAAAGGCAAACTCAAATCCGAATTTTCATTAGCATTGGCAACCGTTGTTAGTGCTTTGGCCCAAAATTCCATTTTTGAACGTTCTTCATTTTTGAATATTTGAAAAAAATTGTAGGTGTTCCAAAGTATTAATAATACGATGAAAAAGGAAGCAACTATGATGAACCAACGGGTAATATTTCGTTTCTCTGAAAACTGCATCAATCAAGATTTGATGTAAAAATACTAAAAACATTTAATTGATTGATTTTAGTGCGCTGCTTAATTAATTTTGAAAGCTTTAAAGTTTATAATTGCTTTTGATTTTTGCTCTTGAAATTGGCTTTGTTCTTATTATCTTTGTGAAAAATAGTTCCCATGATGTTAAGTATTGATCCAAAGGAAATAACCGCAGCTAAATTACAAGGGTATTTGCAAAGTGCTGTGGCACCGCGACCTATTGCATTTGCCAGCACCTTAGATGCTTATGGAAATCCAAATTTGTCGCCATTTAGCTTTTTTAATGTGTTCAGCGCAAATCCGCCGATTTTGATTTTTTCACCGGCAAGACGGGTGCGTGACAACACTACAAAGCATACTTTGATCAATGCGGAAACGACTAAGGAAGTCGTAATCAATATCGTAAATTATGATATGGTGCAACAAATGTCGTTGTCGAGTACCGAATACCCCAAAGGGATAAATGAATTTGATAAAGCCGGTTTTACTATGTTGGCTTCCGATTATGTAAAGCCTTTTCGGGTAGCCGAAAGTCCAGTCCAATTTGAATGTAAAATCAATGAAGTCATTGCGTTGGGCGATCAAGGCGGCGCGGGAAATTTAGTCATTTGTGAAGTAGTAAAAATACACATCAGTGAATCCATATTGGACGCCACAGGACAAATAGACCAACATAAAATTGATTTGGTTGCTCGAATGGGAGCCAATTGGTATAGCCGAGCTAATCTAGGCATGTTTGAAGTTGAAAAACCTCTTACCACCTTGGGAATTGGAGTAGACATGATTCCTGATTTTTTCAAAGAAAGTGGTTATTTTAATGGGAATGATTTGGGTAAATTAGGAAATATAGAAAGTATACCAACCGAAGAAGAAATTGCTATATTTGTAAAAGAAAATTTTGAAGTCAAAGCCGTTTTGAGTGCTGATGATATGGATACAAAATTTCAAAAAGCAAAAGAATATGTAGACAATGGAAGAGCAATTGATGCTTGGAAGTTGTTATTAGCCAAAAAATAAATTTTAAGTATTATGGAAGTTTTAGGAAGAGTAAGATTAATTAACCCTGTACAACAAGTAAGTGCTTCTTTCAAAAAAAGAGAATTGGTTGTGACTACAGATGAGCAATACCCTCAACACATTTTGATTGAGTTTGCACAGGATAAAACCGATTTGTTGAACAATTATGCGGTAGGTGAACAAGTTAAAGTTTCAATCAATTTAAGAGGTAGAGAATGGGTTAATCCACAAGGAGAAACCAAATTCTTTAATTCGATCCAAGGTTGGAGAATAGAAAAAGTACAAGCAGAAGCACCAAGTGCACCACAAATGCCACCTATGCCAGCTGCGGAAGCTTTTGAGCCGGCGACTAATTTTAAAGAAGAAGAACACGACGATTTACCTTTTTAATTTTTAATTAAAAAGTAAATTCCAAATTTTTAAATTCCAAATTCCAAAAGAAATAATCAAAATTTTTGAAATTTGGAATTTGTTGTTTTTTGGAATTTGGAATTTGTTGTTTGGAATTTCCATTATGTATTTTCTAACCAAAGAATTATATTTTCCTCCAGCGGAAACGGCTTCACCAGAAGGAATTGTTGCCGTAGGTGGAGATTTATCGCCTGAGCGATTGGTTTTGGCCTATCAGTTAGGAATATTTCCTTGGTTTGAAGACGATGAGCCTATATTGTGGTGGAGTCCGCCTGAACGTATGGTCTTGTTTTTTGACGATTTAAAAATTTCGAAAAGTATGCGAAACATCATCAATCGCAAACAGTTCAAAGTAACCTTCAATACGGCTTTCAGGGACGTAATCGTTAACTGTAAAAAAATTTCAAGAAAAGACCAACCCGGCACTTGGATTACCGATAATATGGTGGAAGCTTATTGTAAGTTACACGAATTGGGCATCGCTAAAAGTGTGGAAGTATGGGAAAATGAGGAGTTGGTTGGCGGTTTATATGGTGTAGATTTAGGCCATGTTTTTTGTGGTGAAAGCATGTTTTCAAACGTGTCAAACGCTAGTAAATTTGCTTTTATTGCGTTGGCAAAACAATTAGAAATGGCCAATTATCGTTTGTTAGATTGCCAAGTATACAACGATCATTTAGCCAGTTTAGGATGTGTAGAAATAGAGCGAGAAGATTTTTTGATGGTGTTGAAAGGCTAAAATTTTGGCAATGTTTTCACGTACAATTCTTCTACTTTTTTTCTAGCCCAATCGGTTTTTCTCATGAATTTTAAGCTTGAATTTATGGACGGATTGTCTTTAAAACAATTGATGTTGATCAATTCGGCTAAGGTGTCAAAGCCATAAAAATGCACTAATTGTGTTACAATTTCCTTTAAAGGTTTTCCGTGAAGCGGGTCGTTATTCATAATTTATTTTCTTGTAAAGCAATCCATGACATGGTCATTAACCATTCCTGTGGCTTGCATGTGTGCATACACAACCGTAGATCCTACAAATTTGAATCCGCGTTTTTTTAAATCTTTACTCAGTTTATCAGAAATTTCAGAAGTTGCCTTAACAGCAGCTAAAGTTTCCGGTATATTATCGATGGGTTTTCCATTTACAAATCCCCAAATGTATTTTGAAAAAGTGCCAAATTCTTCCTGCACTTTTAAAAAAGCTTGTGCATTGGTAACCGTAGCTTTGATTTTTAATTTATTTCGGATTATTCCGGAATCTTCTGCTAATGCCGCCATTTTTTCTTCGGAATACAGGGCAATTTTCTTCCAATCGAAATGATCAAAGGCGCGACGGAAGTTTTCTCTTTTCGCCAATACGGTATACCAACTCAAGCCGGCCTGAAAGGTTTCTAATATCAAAAATTCAAAAAGGGTAGCATCATCATAAACAGGTTTCCCCCATTCGTTATCGTGATAATTGCGGTATAAATCGTCTTTTTCGCACCAAGTGCAACGGTGTTTAGTTTCCATCTTTTTCACTTCCTAAATAGTTGTCAATCAAATAATGTCCGAGATAAATGAGAGGGGTTAAGCCTATCGCGATCAATAATTTCACTGAATAGCCAGTAAATGCTGAAGCTACAAACGTTTCTCCGTTTATTTTTCCGGGCAACCAAAAGGCAATGCCTAATACAATGAAACTGTCAAATAATTGGGAAATAACGGTAGAACCCGTACTTCTTAGCCACAGCATTTTTTTTCCGGTTCTATTTTTAAGAAAGTGGAAAAGGGTAACATCAATTAATTGCGAAACGAGAAAAGCGGTAATGCTTCCCACAATAATCCACATGCTTTGCCCAAAAACCGCACTAAATTGATCATCCGTAATTAAACCATCTCCTTTGACTGCGGGAATGTGAAGACCAATTAATAAGAGAAAAAAGGTGTAGGCGATTAAACCTGCTGTAATTATAGATAATTTTTTCACCCCTTTTTCGCCAAAATATTCATTGATTAAATCGGTCGTAATAAATACAATTGGCCAGGGTAAAATCCCTAAACTCATAACATTGTCGCCAATATAGATGAGCTTACCGCCAATTAATTCAGCCACGAGTGCATTGGTAATAAAAATACCCGCTAGCACGATGTAAATGATGTCTTTTTTTCTGTGGAACATTCTTGTCGTTTTATCAAAAGTACTAGATTTAAAACATAAAAAAAAACTTCAACCCGAAGATTGAAGTTTTTATAGGCTTGTAATCCAATGATTATCCTAAAGCAACTCTTTTGAAACCTGTAACGGTTAAGTTTGCTTCAACCGATTTGATGTAAGCAGCAACGCTCATCGAACCGTCTTTGATGTAATCTTGGTTTACCAAAGTATTGTCTTTGTAAAAACGTTGGATTTTACCTTTAGAAATGTTATCTAACATTGCTTCTGGTTTACCTTCAGCTCTTAATTGTTCTTTAGCAATTTCGATTTCTTTTTCAATGATTGCAGCATCAACACCCGCTTCGTTTAAAGCGATTGGGTTCATAGCAGCCGCTTGCATAGCAACGTTTTTAGCCGCCTCGTCAGCACCAGCAACGTTTGCAGATAAAGCTACAAGAGTAGCAATTTTACCCGCGTGAATGTATGATCCAATGAATGCACCTTCTAAACGCTCAAAAGCACCAATTTCAATTTTTTCACCGATAACTCCAGTTTGCTCAATTAATTTTTCAGCAACTGTAATTCCGTTAAAGTCAGAAGCTAATAATTCATCTTTAGTAGCAAAGTTTAAAGCTTGGTTCGCTAAATCAGTTGCTAATTTTACGAAAGCTTCGTTTTTACCTACGAAATCAGTTTCACAGTTTAAGGTAATTGCAACAGCAGCCGTTTTGTCTGCGTTTACAACAGCAACAGCAGCTCCTTCAGTAGATTCTCTATCCGAACGGTTAGCCGCTACTTTTTGACCTTTTTTTCTTAAGTTTTCAATTGCTAAATCGAAATCTCCATCTGCTTCCACTAATGCTTTTTTACAATCCATCATTCCAGCACCAGTGATAGTTCTTAATTTATTTACGTCTGCAGCAGTAATATTTGCCATAATATTTTTCTTTATTAAGATTATAAACTCTTTTAAAAAATGAATTACGAATTACGAATTAAAAATTACGTAGAATGCACATAATTTTTAATTCATAATTCGTAATTGTATAGATTTATGCTTCAGTTTCAGTTGTAGTTGCTTCTTCAGTAGCTTCTACATCTTTAGCTGGTAATTCATCTTTTTCAACTTTTCTATCTGAAAGACCTTCTACTAATGCAGCAGATACTAAAGATAAAATTTTATCGATTGATTTAGAAGCGTCATCATTTGCTGGAATAACGAAATCAATTGGACGTGGGTCCGAATTCGTATCAACCATTGCGAACACTGGAATGTTTAATTTTTGAGCTTCTTTAATCGCGATATGCTCAGCTTTAACGTCAACTACAAATAGAGCTGCTGGAAGTCTAGACATGTCAGCAATAGAACCTAAGTTTTTCTCTAATTTTGCACGTAAACGATCTACTTGCAATCTTTCTTTTTTAGATAAAGTTAAGAAAGTACCGTCTTTTTTCATTC
>JAGNZI010000074.1 GCA_017984495.1 Flavobacterium sp. | reverse complement strand
ACGACCCCTCATTTTAAAAAATACAAAGAAACGGTTAAGGACATGGTCTTGTCTTTGGAACTGATAGATACCGAATTAGTTGCTAGAGTACAAAAAGCGGATTATTAATCGCCACATTGTAAATTTTATAAAAAGTCCTTGCAGCACTGTAAGGCCTTTTTTGTAGAATTCAATAATTATTTTATTTTTGGTTTACCAAACTACTAATTATGAAAACATCATTTAACAAAATCCTCTACATTGGATTTATACTTTTAGGAGTATTCCAAGCGTTATTTTCCAAAGACTATATGCAAGCAGGTTCCTCTATAGGCATCGCTTTGGCTTTTGATCCGTTTGATCAAGACCAAAAATGGAATGACAGACCCACATGGCAGAAAGCGGTATTATTCGTTCATTTAGGTGTAGCCGCTGCTTTATTAGGCTATGCAATAGGTTGGAATGATAAATAAGAGGGTTTTATAATTCTAACTTCATCATAATATCCGTTTGTTCTTCGTCGCCAAAGACAAAGATATGTTTGTCGAAAGCCACAAAGCCATTTTTGGTATAGAACTGAAGTGCGCGATGGTTTTCTTCCCAAACGCCTAACCAAATATAATCGCAATGGTTGCTTTTTGCAATAGCAATGGCTTTTTCAAATAGCAATTGACCCACTTGCTTTCCGTGGTAGTCTTGTAGCACATAAATGCGTTCAATTTCTACTGAATTAGCATCTTGAAGTTCCGTTTGCGCAGCCCCAAAATTGACTTTTAGGTAGCCAATTACGACTTCGTTTTGGGTCGCAAAATAAAATTCTGAGTTTGGGTTTTCGAGTTCGGCAGTGAGTTTTTCGGTTGAAAAGCTAGTGGCTAAATAGGCTTTCATACTTTCTTCTGAATCAGATTCAAAAAAAGTATCGTAAAAGGTTTTGCGTCCTATTTCTTGTAAGGGAACCAATTGTTCCAGCCCTATTTTTTTAATTACAATCGAATTCATAGCCACAAATATAAAATTTAATTAATTTCCTATATTTATCGAACGAAATTTAATGAACGAAAAACAGCTATGGATATTTTTAGTAGAATGTTAGCCGGAGGAATTATTGATAATAACGATCCCGACTTGCCGAAACTTTGGAAACAAGTTTCGCAAACCATTGCCTTGTCCTCAGCCTTGAATGCCGCTACAGATACAAATCAAATTAGAACACAATTAAGCAAAATCATTGGCAGTGCAATAGACACAAGCACCATTGTTTTTGTGCCGTTTCATACTAATTTTGGGAAACACACCACCATTGGAAAAAATGTTTTTATCAATCACGGCTGTTCTTTTTTAGACCTGGGAGGAATTACTATTGAAGACGATGTTTTGATAGGACCTAAGGTGAGTTTAATTACCGAAAATCACCCTGTGGATCCGGCTAATCGCAAGTCATTGGACTTAGCTAAAATTGTCATTAAAAAGAACGCTTGGATAGGTGCAGGCGCTATTATTTTGCCAGGTGTAACCGTTGGTGAAAACGCTATTGTTGCTGCTGGTGCAGTCGTGAATAAAGACGTAGCCGATAATACCATTGTAGCAGGAGTTCCTG
Organism: Flavobacterium sp.; assembly: GCA_017984495.1. Lineage (GTDB taxonomy): Bacteria > Bacteroidota > Bacteroidia > Flavobacteriales > Flavobacteriaceae > Flavobacterium. The sequence goes on along the minus strand of JAGNZI010000074.1, from coordinate 2,642 downwards.
CCAAAAAAATCAAAAACATACCTTAAATGAAACAAGGAATAACTCTTTTATTGAACTGGCTTTTTGCCGTTCTTTTTTCGGCAATAGGATTAGTGAATTGCTTCGTTGGTAACGACCCCGAATATGGAATTTTTATTTTGCTTTTGTCGCTATTGTTTTATCCTCCCCTTCGATTGGTATTTCAACAAAAGACCGGTTGGACAATTCCCTCTTTTGTATTAATTGTATTGGGACTGTTTGTTCTTTGGTCAAGTTTGGGAGTAGGGGAATTGTTGGAAAAAATCAAGATGATTTTGGGGTAATTTTCACCCATTTTCAATCGCTACACTTTAAATTTATTGAACAGTTCCGATTTACTATTGATATTCAATTTTCGGTAAATGTTTTTAATGTGACTGCGTACCGAATCGATGGATAAATTGTATCTGTCGGCGACTAATTTATAACTCAATCCGTCTAAAATACCATTCGTAATTTCTACTTCACGCTTGGTTAATTTTTCCATATCATTTTCCTTTTTTTGAAAATGGGCCATCACTTTTCGTGCAATTTTTGGCGTCATATAAGCGCCGTCGTCTTTGATAGCATCAAACACTTCCTGGTAGTCCATTTGAAAACTTTGTTTGTCAATATAGCCAATGGCGCCCAACTGAATCGCATTAAAAATCGTATCAGAATCTTCTTTAATTGAATTGATGATGATATTGGTTTCAGGATACAATGCGAGTATTTTTTTGATGGCTTCTAAACCATTCATTTTGGGCATGACGATATCCAAAAGAAAGATGGCAGCTGCATTTGGTTTTTCAAAAAAATCTATGGGATTGGAATAAATGGAATCGCATTGATAATCAGGCAGCTCATTGATTTTTTCTTTCATCAATTGTGCCATGTGAAAATCATCTTCTAAAATAATTACATTTTTCATATTTTCTATATAGTATTAACGGCGCTTTAGGTCCAATTAAAGCGGAGTTGAATGGTTAATCCTTGAGGGGAATTGCAGTAAAAAGCGTATTTGCCCGAATTGCGTTCGGTTCTTTTTATGATATTGCCAATTCCATTGCCTTTATTGTAAATATTAATGACATCGGTTAAAACGCCATTGTCTGAAATGGTAATTACCAATTCAGAACCCAATTGGTAATCCACAATAAACTCAGTAGCTTTAGAATATTTTAAAGCATTCGCCGTAGCTTCAAACAGAATTAATTTACAATCTCTAAACAATTCGGGGGTAAGTAAATGATTCGGAATGTCTTTGGTATAATGAAATTGATACAATATATCCGAATTGCCCAACTCTTTTTTCAAGAATTCTACCGTATCATCAATTAAATCTTCGATGGTGGTCTTTGACCCTGAAAGCGCATGAATGGAGGCACGAATACTAAACAAAGCTTCGGTGATGCCCTGCTTTAATTCGGCATGCTGTTGCGCTACTTCTTTTTTGCTATTGGCAGTCATGAGCATTCGCGTGAGTACGGTGCCCACCTCGTCATGTAAATCCATCGCAATTCGGTCTTTGACCAGTTCTTCCGTTTTATTGGCTTTCCGAATGTTGTAAATCGAGATACTTCCAAAAAGCAGCAATAATAAAGACAAACCAATATAAAAACTGAGGTGGTAATAAAAAGGCACAATTGCATGGATGGTTAGTTGTTTCTTGTCTTTTAAATTGCCAAAATTATCATACAAATAAATTGTAAGTGGATATTCTCCGTAGGGTAAGTTGGCGATTTTAATACTGTTATTAAAGGCAAGAACAGGCTTGTCGGTATTGATTTGGTATGTAAAAAAAGACCCAAAAGACGAACTAATGTCAAGGTCGGATAGTAGTATAGTAAGATCTTCTTTTCCTGAATTGAAACCAATAATTTTTTGGTTATTGTAGTTTTCAAAAAATGAAAAAGGATGATTAATGGTTTTGTTCTTTTTAATTCCGGTGATATGAATGCGAGAGCTTTCATTGACATTGGCTTGTAATTGATTAAAATCAATTCGATCATAGCCATTTAACCCCCCAAAAAGCATGCTGCCATCAGTTAACAATGCTGCTGATTTGTAGTTGTATTCTAAGTTGCCCAACCCATTTCGTTGACTCAACTGGTAGGTTTTGTTGTTGTTGAGGTCAAAAATGGCAATGCCATTGAAGGTACTTACCCACATTTTACCTTTTTGATCGTTTGTGATGGTGGCGATATTTTTGAGTAACGGATTTTTCTTTTGAGTAAATGCAAAGGTTTTGGAATCTACAATGAGTAAGCCGTCTTCTTCGGTTCCCAACCATATTTTATTTCGGGCCGAATCAAATACAACATTTCGAACCGATTTGTTGTAAATCGAAGGAATTGTAATCCAACGAAACTGTCCATTTGTATATTTCGCACAGCGCAAACCTTTGTTGGTGCCAATCCAAAATAAACCACCGTTTTGAGTAATAGCATAGACCGTGAGATTGCCTATCGGTGTGATTGAAGTGTTTTTAGTCTTGGTATTGTATACTACAATTTTGTTGGTTCCTCCCAAAAAGAGGTTGTTGTTTTCTCCTTTTTCAATGACATAGAAAAATTCTTTTTCAGGAACGGAAGTCAATACAATTGGTTCTGTTTTTTTGGTTTTTATGTCAAATGAAATCACTC
>JAGNZI010000073.1 GCA_017984495.1 Flavobacterium sp. | reverse complement strand
TTCTTTCGTATTTATATTGTGTATTTTTTTGAGTTTGCAAATATAAGAATTAAAAAAATAATAAATCAACCATAATTGATTAAATTTTAATTAGTAAAGATATATTTTTGTGAACCAATTGCTAAAATATGGAATTTTCAAACGCAGTCATTAAATGGTATCAACAAAACAAGCGTGATTTGCCTTGGCGCAACACGCAAAACCCTTATCATATTTGGCTGTCCGAAATCATGCTTCAACAAACTCGTGTGGCTCAAGGCTTGCCTTTTTTTAATGCATTTGTAACCGCTTTTCCAACGGTATTTGATTTAGCGCAAGCGGAGGAAGAGCAGGTTTTAAAATTATGGCAAGGGTTGGGCTACTATTCTAGAGCGCGAAACCTTCATGCTACGGCCAAATTGGTAGCAACTGAATACCAAGGTAATTTTCCGCCAAATTATACTGAATTATTGCGTTTAAAAGGGGTAGGTGAATATACAGCTGCCGCTATTGCTTCTTTTGCATACAACGAGCCCGTTGCAGTTCTTGACGGCAATGTGTTTCGTGTATTGAGTCGCTATTTTAATGTCGAACTTGATATTTCGGAAGGAAAAAACAAAAAAGAGTTTCAAAAGTTGGCCCAAGAAATCTTGCCAAAAGACAAAGCAGCACTTTACAATCAGGCCATTATGGAGTTTGGAGCTTTGCAGTGCGTGCCTAAAAATCCGAACTGCGATGCCTGTATTTTAGCCACATCTTGTGCGGGGTTACAGCATAAAAAAGTAGGGCAGTTGCCCGTTAAAAGTAAAAAAACAAAGGTAACCAATAGGTATTTCAATTACTTAATCGTACAAGATCTTGATGATAAATTTGTTGTTCAAAAACGGGAAGGAAAAGGAATTTGGGAAAACTTATACGAATTCACCTTGGTAGAGACTCAAGAATTAATCGATGAAAATCAATTTATTGACCAATTGAAAACGACGCATTTCTTTGGGCAAGTTGCAACGGAAGTTTGTGTACTCTCGTCGGAAGTGCTCCAACATAAATTATCGCACCAACATTTGTACATTCGATTTTATGGATTAAAATTAGACCAGAAAATACCGCAAGCAAAACCACTAGAAGAGATTCAAAAATTGCCATTTCCTATTGTTATTCATAATTTTATGCAATCTGCTTGTTTTAATTCATTATAAATTCTTACTTTTGAATAACACAAAAAAAAGGTATAAGCCATGAACGGTACATTAAATAAAGTCATATTAATTGGTCATCTCGGAGATGAGATTAAAATGCATTACTTTGAAGGTGGAAATTGCATCGGAAGATTTCCTTTGGCAACCAATGAAGTCTACATCAACAAGACTACAGGAGAGAAAATAACTTCTACCGAATGGCATAATATTGTAGTGCGCAACAAAGCGGCAGAAATTTGTGAAAAATACCTTTCAAAAGGCGATAAAATTTATATTGAAGGCCGTATAAAATCACGTCAATGGCAAGCCGAAGATGGAGCTACAAAATATACTACAGAAATTCAAGTTACAGAATTCACCTTTTTGACAACTAAAAAAGAAACAGATCTCGGTAAATCATCACTTCCAACTGGAAGTGCTCCAGAAGACGCTCCTTTTTAATGATAATCATTCAAACTACTACCATAAAATTGAATTTTTGTCGTTCTGCTATTATGAAATTACCAGTTATAAAATCGGTACTGTTGTTGGTTGCATTGGGTTTGTTTTCCTGTAATGAGGAAACGGTGCCTAAGCCTGCCAGTCAGTTGCGTTTAGAATATCCTGCTCCAAAGTATACTGCGTTAACGACCAATTGTCCATTTTCTTTTGATGTGAATACCGTAGCACAACTCAAAAATAACAGTTGTTCTTATGAAATTCAGTATCCTAAAATGAAAGCAACGGTTTATTTAACCTATAAAGAGGTGCATAACGATATCGACAAACTGTTACTAGATGCTCAAAATTTGACGTATAAATTACATACCCTAAAAGCCGATGACATTTTAGAGCAACCGTTTGTTAATCCCGATGAAAAAGTATTTGGTATGTTTTATAAAGTGGGCGGAAATGCGGCTACCAATGCATTATTTTATGCTACAGATAGTACCAAACATTTTATGACGGGGAGCGTTTATTTTTACGCGAAACCCAATTACGATTCGATCTTACCAGCTACGCAATATGTTCAAAACGATATGCGAAGAATCATGGAAACCATGAAATGGAAATAAAAAAAAGCACTATTAAGTGCCTTTTTTTATAAGAAAAATTAACCGCTATTTTTTTATAACCTGAGCTTCGGCTTTGCTTACTTTATAAGCATCTCCACCTGCTACCTTTTCAATCGTTGCGGTCAAAGAAGTTATGTTTAGTTTCGTTTTGTCGTAAGATACGGTAGCAATTTTACTTTCAAAATCTACAACTGCTTCTTGCACACCTTCGGTTTCGATTAGTTTGCCTTCAATAGTTTTGGCGCACCCAACCGCGCACGTCATGCCTTCAATTGTAAAATTAGCAGTTGCTAAATTTTCTGCAGTAATTTCAGTTTTAGTTGTAGCCACTTCTTTTGTTGCAGTTTCTTTTTTACAACTTACGGTTAAAAGCACGATTAATGTTGCAAAAACGATGTTATGGATATTTTTCATGAGCTCAATAGTATGTAATAGACTCTTCATTAAGTCGTTGCAAATTTACAAAAATTATAGTGTGTTATTAAAAATAAAAACTCAATTTTGGCAAAGAATTTTACACTATGGAGAAGCGTAATACAAAATGGTATTTGTTGGCCTTTTTAGGCTGTGTTTGGGGAAGTTCTTTTATACTCATGCAATTGGGATTGCAAGGCGTAAACTCGATACAATTGGGAAGTTTGCGTTTGCTTTTTGCTGCCTGCTTTTTGTTTGTTGTTGGGTTCAAAGAAATTCCAAAAATACCGATGTATAAGTGGAAGTATATTGCACTAACTTCTGTGTTCGGAACTTTTGTTCCTGCTTTTTTGTTTGCGGTAGCACTATCCAAGATTGATGGCTCTATCAGTGCAATATTAAATTCATTGACGCCATTAAACACCTTGTTGGTTGGATTGTTTTTCTTTGGGTTAGAGGTACAAAGAAAACAACTATTTGGAGTTATCATCGGATTTATTGGGTGTGCATTGTTAGTGCTTACCGGTACGGGAGAAAATACCACCGAAAATTATTATTATGCGATTTTAATTGTTATAGCTTCTATATTTTATGGCATTAACGTCAACTTAATTAAAAAATATTTATCCGATTTAAAGCCGCTAACAATTAGTACAGGCAATTTTGTTGTGATGTTTATTCCGGCACTTATTGTTTTGTATGGTACCGGTTTTTTTGAAATCGTGCACGAAGAAAAAGTTCAAAATGCGCTGGGTTATATTGCGGTTTTAGGCGTAATTGGTACTGGATTGTCTAATATTTTATTCTTTAAACTTATTCAGTTGTCCTCTCCAGTTTTTGCCTCTTCGGTGACTTACATCATTCCGGTAGTGGCAATATTTCTAGGGTTTTTATTTATGCAGGAAACACTGACTTTAGTTCAAGCTTTAGGCGCTGTTATTGTCTTGATTGGGGTTTATTTTTCGAGTAAAAAATAAAAAAAGCGCCCAATTTCTTGAGCGCTTTAGTCTAGCTTGTGAAATGATTATTTAAAATCAGCTTCAGTTACTCCTTCGTTAATCTTCACTTCAGAAGTAGTGAATTCGATTTCAATACCTACGTTCATTAGGATTTTATAAGGGAATTTTAATCCTTTAACGTCTTTGTAATCTTGGTAATACGTTGTTTGTACCATTTTTTGACCACGTTGTTCTGCTTCTTTAGATTCGGCTAATTTATATCCTGTTTTTACATCATAATATAAAGTTGATTTTCCGTTTTTAAGCGCATAAGCATCGGCACCGTTAATATTTTCAATACCTGTTACTGTTATTTCTTTATTCGTTAATAACGCTAATTCTTTAAAAGTAGTGGCTTCAGCTTGCATTTCTAATAACTCTTCACCGGTAAAATCTTTTCTTTTTCCTTGTTGTACGGCATAGCCGCTTTTGTCATTTACCACTTGTTTCATCATTGACATGCCGTTTGCTTTCATTTCAACAGACATTTTTTTAGCAGCATTTTTCATGTTTAATTCCAATGCCATTCCTTGAATTGTTCCTGATGAAATAACCGCAATGGTTTTTACATTTTTCACTGCTTTTTCTCCGCCGATGGCTTTGATATAATCGTTTAA
>JAGNZI010000036.1 GCA_017984495.1 Flavobacterium sp. | reverse complement strand
TAAAAAAAGGAGAAAAAGTAGTGTAATTCATTAAAAATGCTACATTTGTATAATATTTTCGTGTGAAAAATATTTTTTTTGATACCAATAAATTCAATTTATGTCAAAATTTGGAGAACTTATCGATACTCAAGTACCTGTATTGATAGATTTTTTTACAGAGTGGAATGAACCATCAGTTGCGATGAATGAAGTCATTCGTCATGTTGCTGCTGCCTTAGGTGATAAAGCCCGCGTAATAAAAATTGATGTGGATAAAAATCAGGAATTAGCTGATGCACTTCGTATTAAAGGGTTGCCTACATTGATGATTTATAAAGAAGGTCAAATGGTTTGGAGACAAAGTGGAGAACTAGATGCCAATACCTTAATTTCTTTAGTGCAGGAGCAAGCTTAAATTTGCTGTGTAAGACCTTTTGTGTTTTCTAAGTTAAAACATCAAAAACACACCCATTATTTTTTAAGAAATGTAGTGCTTTCGGCAGTGCATATTTCAAATTTTTTTCTGCTTTGAGGCTATCGTGGAAAACAATAATACTTCCTTGTGCGTTTTTTGTAATTACATTATTGAGGCATTTTTCAGAGGAAATAGCCTTGTTATAATCGTGGCTCACCACATCCCACATAATGATTTTATATCCTAAATTTTGCAAGGCATTAACTTGATTGGGTGTGATTTTACCAAAGGGCGGCCGAAATAGCTTTGTGTTATTCGGGCCCCATTTTTTCATTTCTATTTCGCAACTTTGAACGTTTTGAACGTATTCTTTTGAGGTAGTTTTCCATCCTTTTAGATGATGGAACGTGTGGTTTCCGGTTTGGTGCCCTTCATTAAGAATTCTTTGGTAGATTTCAGGATGTTTTTGGATGTTTGCGCCTATACAAAAGAAAGTAGCCTTTATGCCTTCTGATTTCAAAAGATCCAAAACCCATTCGGTAACGGCAGGAATAGGACCATCATCAAATGTGAGGTATACTTTTTGCTCATTATTGGGAATGTCCCAAACTAAATTCGTAAAGATTAGTTTGACCCACCGAGGGGTTTTTGTCCATGTAATTTTCATAAAGTAAAAATACAATAAAAAAAAGGCGCCAAACGAAATTTTTCTATTGGCACCAATTCATTTGTATCACTCGATCTATTCCATCTTTCTATTGAAAACAGCAAATCGTTTGTTGAAGTTGTTGAATTTGACTTTTTCCTTTTCGTAAAAGGCCCGATCATCGGCAGCTCTTATGATTTCAAGTAAGCCTCGGTATTGTTCAATGTCCGAAACAATATCTGACGCATAATAATACTGTTCGGCTAATTTATAGCCACTGAAAAAGGTTAAATTTTCTTGGTATTTTTGAATCAACTCTGCGATTATTTTTCTGGCTTTCTCTTTTTTACCCACTTCATAATAACCCATTGCAAAAGGTTCAACCATGGAGTAATATTCAAAATATGCGATTGGCATTTTAGCCATAGCTAAATCAATTACTTTTTCGGCTTTTTCTTTTTTGCCTTCCACAAGTAAGGTTTCCATCAAACGGGCTAAATTGGTTCGATAGGTAATGCTGTTTTTACGGGTTTCTGGGTCGTGATAAATCATTGGACTTCCACTGTTACCCCAATCCCATTTCATGACAATATCGTACATTTTATCGGCATCAATTGATCCCATTCGCATTGGATTTGGATCTTCGGTTGGTGTTTTTAATGGCACCAGTTTAAAACACATTCCGTTCAATTGTAAATAATCTTTCATCCAAATGTAATCGTCTTCACCAAAGCTGCCACCCGTAAAATAAATGGGGCGTTTCCAGTTGTTTTCATTTACGATGTCTAGCATCATCAATCGGTTTTTATAAAGTGCTTTGTCTTTAATCGTGAATTCGATTTGTGGGACGATAGAATCATAGTATTTTGGATGTACGACTTTATTTTGAATGATGGTTTTTTTGTCAATTGGGATAATTACTTTTTTAGATGGAAAATAATTTACTTTATTGCCACTGTCCAAAGTAATTTTTGCTCTTTCGTCATCTAAAGCGACAAATTTTAAAATTTCACTTAATAAAAGTGGTTCTTCCGTGCGTTCTACAAACAAGCTATAATCTCTAGTAGTTCCTTTATATTGGTCTCTTTTAAACGAACTTGGTATGGGATCAGAATTGTGTGTTTTCATTTTCATTTGGTCAATGTACCAATCGGTCATGAACAAGCTTGTACATACAATTCGAATGTCGGTTCTATAGCCTTCAATTTCTTGCATGTACCACAATGGGAAGGTATCGTTATCTCCAATGGTAAATAAAATTGCATTGGGTTCGCACGAGTCCAAATACGCTTTTGCCATTGCTAAGGCGGTATATTTATTGGAACGATTATGGTCGTCCCAATTTTCTTTTGCAAGCAATACAGGTGAAGCCAAAAAGCACACAATTAAGACTAACGGCATGGCCACTTTTGGCTTCATATATTGAAGGATCCAATCATAAATGGCATATACGCCAAGAGCAATCCACATGGCAAATACATAAAACGATCCCACTAAGGCATAATCGCGTTCTCTTGGCTCGAAAGGTCTTTCGTTGAGGTAAATTTTAAGTGCTAAACCAGTAAATAAAAACAAAGCCAATAACACATAAAAACTTTTTACGTCTTTTTTAGCATGATAAAAAATTCCAAGTAGCGCTAATATAAACGGCAATCCAAAATATACATTGCGCCCTTTATTGTTTTTCATGTCAGAAGTTAGATCCTTTTGCGATCCAACCAATAGTTCGTCTATAAAACCAATCCCAGTAATCCAATTACCATTCATGTCGTCATATTTTCCTTGGTTATCATTTTGTCTTCCAACAAAGTTCCAAAGCAAATAACGGCCATACATATAGCCAAATTGGTACTGAAACATAAATTTCATATTGGTGGCAAATGAGGGTTTTTCAACAATTAGATATTCCCCATAGGTATTTAAAAATTTATCATACCCCTTTAAATCAATTTCGCCACTGGCAAAACCTTTTCTGAATTCGGTAACGAGTTGCACCAACTCATCTTCATTTGAATACTCTGGGTTGATTTGAAATTCTAATGGTTTGCCAAATGTCATGTAGTTCACATTGTGTTCGTTACTCCACATGCGGGGTAAAAAAGCCTTGTGAGCATCATCTGTATTTTGTTTGGCATTTTTGAAGTTGTTGGTAATCACATAGGTTTTTGTGGTATAATCACGCTCATAATTCGGTTTGTCGTCTAAGTAAGGAGTTACCGAATCTAAACCAGAGTAAGTATCTGAAAATTGCGGACCATAAAACAATTTTTGTTCGCCATATTGTTCTCTGTTATAATACGCTAAAACTTCTGCAGCATCAGAGGGTTTATTTTCGTTAATAGGGGTGTTTGCATTTGCACGAATGGGCAGCATTACCCAAGTTGAAAATCCAATTAGGATAAAGAGTGTTGCTAAAATTAAGGTGTTGTAAAAAACATGCCCTTTTTTCTTGGTGTATTGTAATCCCAAATAAAAGGCAGCTACAATAAATAGAAACGCAAAAATAGTTCCTGAATTGAAAGGTAATCCCAATTCATTCACCATAAATATTTCGGTTTTACCAAAGAAACCCAACGTAAAGGGTAATAATAATTTGAAGATGAATAGCAAAATAGCGACGATGACCACATTGGCAAGTAAAAAACTTTTTACAGTAACTGTTTTATACTTTTTAAAGAAGTATAGAAATCCAATTGCCGGAAACGTCAATAAGGCCATGAAGTGAACGCCAAACGACAAGCCAATAACTAATGATATTAAGAGCAACCATTTATTGCCTCGAGGTGTTTCCATTTCTTGTTCCCAACGCAATCCTAACCAAAACAAAAGTGCTATTAAAAAGGATGCCATGGCATAGACTTCGGCTTCTACGGCGTTGTACCAAAAACTGTCTGAAAAGGTAAAAGAAAGTGATGCGATAAGCGAACTCCCTAAAATCATTGTATTTTGAGCAGTCGTTACTTCTTTGGTTTGCCCAATAATTTTACGCAATAATAAGGTAAGTGACCAAAACATAAAAAGTACTGTAAAAGCACTTGAGAAAACAGAAAGGTAATTCACCATTAATGCAATTTTATCAGCACTTGCAGCAAACATGGCAAAAAACGCTCCTAACATTTGAAATAAGGGGGCTCCTGGCGGATGTCCTACTTCAAGATTTGCTGAGGTAGCAATGTATTCACCACAATCCCAAAAACTAAGTGTGGGTTCAACGGTTAATGAATAAGTGATTAATGCAACTGCAAAAGCAAACCATCCTAGAATGGTATTCCATTTTTTAAAGTTGAATGAAGTCATACAATGATTAGGTTTCTTAATTTCAACTACAAAGAAACTATTTTTTTACAGATATAAAATGTTAAATTAATTTTTTAATAAATTTTTTGGAAAAATTTGTAGAATACAAAATATGTGCTACATTTGCACTCGCAATCGAAAAGGTTGTTTGGTAATTGGCCCATGGTGTAATGGTAACACTCCGGTTTTTGGTACCGTCATTCAAGGTTCGAGTCCTTGTGGGCCAACAAAACCCTGCTATTTTTAGCAGGGTTTTTTTATTTTTACATACCGCATTGAAGGGCAGTATATTACAAAAAAAACGACCTTAATTAAGGTCGTTTTTTTATTCAAATGGGTGATTATATTTTAAAAGTGATCACCGGTCGTTTTGCGTGATTTACTAAATCTTCACTAATGCTTCCGTTAAAGAAATGAGACAATCCTTTTCTTCCATGAGTGCTCATTCCAATTAAATCGGCATCTATACTTTTTGCAAAGTGTAAAATTCCTTTTTCAACATTTACATCGTTGTATATATGAGTGCTCATTGCAGAAGTATCAATCCCAGCAAGAAAATCATTCATCGTTTGTTCGGCTACTTTGGTTGATTTAAAATTGTTTGGGGTATTGATATTTACCAAATGCAAATGAGCGCCAAAGCCTTCAGCGAAAGCCATTGCTTTTTGAAATGGTTTTTTCGCTTCGTCTGAAAAATCAGAGGCAAATACAAATTTTTGCGCACGGAATGGGTCTTCATCTCTTTTGATAACCAATACGGGGATATCGGAATTTCGTACTACCTTTTCAGTATTGGAACCAATGAACATTTCTTGAAATCCACTTGCACCATGCGATCCCATTACAATCAAATCTACATTGTGCGCTTTTCCATTTTTAACGATTCCATCAAAAGCCATTTCAAATTGAATCATTTTAGATATTTTCACGCCTTCAAGATAATCGGCATTCATCATAGTGTCTAATTTATTTACCGCAGCGTTTTTGAATAACATTAATTCAGGGATTTCATGAGCAGTTGAAATGGCATCATTACCTGAAGTTGGAAGTTCTAACATGTGAACTAAAAAAATTTCACCGTTGTTTTTTTTAGCAATTTGCGCAGCCACTTTAAGAGCATATTCTGCATGCTTAGAAAAATCAGTGGGGACTAAAATACGTTTCATATTATTGTTTTAGGTTATATAAATGTGCGTGACTAAATCACAATATAAAGGTAAGGAAAATATCTCAATCCACAATATATTTTTTAATTCAAATTAATTTTGTACATTTGCCGAGTTATTTGGAGATAGATGAATAATGAGGCACGCATAGCGTGCCTCTTTTTATAAAAAATATGACGTTTAAAGACAAAGTTCAAGAGTTGATAGCTGTTGCATTAGCAGAGCGACCTGAATTATTTTTAGTTGATTTTTCCATAAATGACGCCAATAAAATTAGTATTAATTTGGATGGTGATCAGGGAGTTAATCTTCAAGATTGTATTGATGTGAGTCGTGCTATTGAAAGCCAACTCGACAGGGAAGAGCAAGATTTTTCGCTTGAAGTGGCTTCTGCAGGAGTATCAAGTCCGTTGAAATTTATACGACAGTATAAAAAAAATATTGGAAGAACACTTAAGGTAAAAATTATCGATTCTGCAGATATTGAAGCAAAATTAGTGGCTGCGGATGAAGAAAAAATCACACTAGAATGGCAGGCCAGAGAGCCAAAAAAAATTGGAAAAGGAAAAGAAACAGTGGATAAAAAAGCTGAAATTCTTTATCAAAATATAAAAGAAGCAATTGTTATAGTATCATTTTAAAATAAAAAAGTTGACATGGAAAATATTGCATTAATAGAGTCGTTCTCAGAATTTAAAGACGACAAACTCATCGATAGAGTTACACTAATGGCAATTTTAGAGGAAGTATTTAGAAATGCTTTGAAAAAGAAATACGGTTCAGACGAAAATTTTGACATCATCATCAATCCGGATAAAGGAGATATGGAGATTTGGAGAAATCGTGTGGTAGTAGAAGACGGTGAAGTAGAAGACGAGAATTCTGAAATTTCATTATCAGAAGCTAGAAAAATTGAACCTGACTTTGAAGTTGGTGAAGATGTTTCGGAAGAAGTAAAATTATTCCAATTGGGAAGAAGAGCGATTTTAGCCTTACGTCAAAATCTTATTTCTAAAATTCATGAACACGACAACACCAATCTTTACAAACAATTTAAAGATATTATAGGGGATATTTATACCGCTGAAGTGCACCATGTTCGTCCAAAAGCTGTAATTTTGATGGACGACGATGGCAATGAAATTGTTTTACCTAAAGAGAAACAAATTCCAAACGATTATTTCAAAAAAGGAGATAATGTAAGAGGGGTAATTGAAAATGTAGAATTGAAAGGAAACAAACCGCAGATCATCATGTCTAGAACGGCACCGGATTTTCTTGAAAAATTATTTGAACAAGAGATTCCTGAAGTTTTTGACGGATTGATTACCATTAAAAAGGTGGTTCGTATTCCGGGAGAGAAAGCAAAAGTTGCGGTAGATTCTTATGACGATCGTATTGATCCAGTAGGAGCTTGTGTAGGGATGAAAGGTTCTCGTATTCACGGTATTGTACGTGAATTAGGAAATGAAAATATTGATGTAATTAATTATACGTCAAACCCACAATTGTATATTACTAGAGCCTTAAGTCCGGCTAAAGTTTCTTCGGTTAAGATTAATGAAGAAGCAAAAACAGCAGAAGTTTTCTTAAAAATTGAAGAAGTTTCTAAAGCGATTGGACGTGGTGGAAATAACATTAAATTAGCAAGTTTACTAACAGGTTATGAAATTGATGTTATTCGCGAAGGTGTAGCGGAAGAAGAAGATGACGTAGAATTAAGAGAATTTTCGGATGAAATTGAAGCATGGGTAATTGAAGAGTTCGAAAAAATTGGATTGGATACAGCAAGAAGCGTATTAAAGCAAGAAGTTGCTGATTTAGTGAGAAGAACAGATCTTGAAGAAGAAACGATTATTGATGTAATGAATGTTCTTAAAGAAGAACTTGAAGGTTAGTCATCATCCGCACGCACAACAACAAAAAAGAATTTTTTAAAAAGATTATATGTCTGAAGAAAGAGTAATAAGAATAAACAAGGTTTTAAGAGAGTTAAATATTTCTCTTGATCGAGCTGTGGATTTTTTAAAAGACAAAGGTCATGAAATCGAGTCGAGTCCCAATGCGAAGATCTCTCAAGAGGAGTATAAAGTCTTATGTGGTCAATTTTCTGCCGACAAAGGGAATAAGGTTGCCTCTCTTGAAGTGAGTGAAGAAAAGAGAAAAGAGAAAGAGGCCCTAAAACGCGAACTTGAAAAAGAACAAGAAGCAAAACGTTTGCAAGAAGAAGAACGCCAAAGACAAGAAATTATCAAGGCTAAAGCAGTAGTTACTGCGCCAAAAGCTGTTGGTAAAATCGAGCTCGATACTAAAAAACAGGTTGTTTCTGAAACTCCTGCTCAGGAATCAAAAGAAGAAGTTGTAGTGACTCAAGCTACTGCTGAATCCAATATTGAAGAAAAAACGAAAGTCGAGAAAGTGGTACTTGAAAAAACAGTTACCAAGGAAACTACTGAAGAGGGAACGTCAGATGATGCTGGAGAAGAAAAAATTGAAACCCAATACCACAAACTTTCAGGAGCGACTTTTACAGGGCAAAAAATTGATCTAACGCAATTTGACAAGGCCAAAAAGAAGAAAGAAGATTTCAAAAAAGAAATAAAAAAGCCCGGTACCCCTCAAGCGCCAAATGCAGCTGGAGGTGCTAATGCTAATGCGAATAAAAACAAACGAAAAAGAATCATTAAACCTGCCGGTCCTGGAGCTCCAGGTGGAAACAATCAAGCAGGTGGTCCTAAAAAAGAGTTTGTAAAAGGAGGCGCAGGCGGATTTAACAAAGGTAAAAAACCAATCATTCAAAAGGTCGAGCCTTCTGAAGAAGATGTAAAAAACCAAATTAAAGAAACCTTAGAGCGTTTACAAGGAAAAGGAAACAAGTCTAAATCTGCAAAATACAGAAGAGATAAAAGAGATTCACACCGTCAACGTGTCGACGACGAACTTCAGGCACTTGAAGAAGGTAGTAAAACATTAAAAGTTACCGAGTTTGTAACTGTTGGTGAAGTTGCTACCATGATGGATGTGCCGATTACTAAAGTAATTGGAACCTGTATGTCGCTTGGAATTATGGTAACCATGAACCAACGATTGGATGCAGAGACATTATCAATTGTAGCCGATGAGTTTGGTTTTGAAGTGGAATTTATTACTACAGATATTGAAGAAGCAGCTGAAATTATTGCTGATAGCCCTGAAGATTTAGTACATAGAGCGCCTATTGTAACCGTAATGGGTCACGTGGATCACGGTAAAACCTCATTGTTGGATTACATTCGTAAAGCCAATGTAATTGCAGGTGAATCAGGTGGTATTACACAGCATATTGGTGCCTATGGGGTAATTTTAGAAGGGGGTGAAAAAATTACCTTTTTAGATACACCCGGACACGAAGCCTTTACTGCGATGCGTGCTCGTGGAGCGCAAGTTACCGATATTGCAATTATTGTTATTGCTGCGGATGACGACATCATGCCGCAAACTAAAGAGGCGATCAGTCACGCACAAGCGGCTGGTGTTCCTATGATTTTTGCCATCAATAAAGTGGATAAGCCCAATGCAAATCCAGAGAAAATAAAAGAACAATTGGCCAGCATGAATTTGTTGGTTGAAGATTGGGGTGGAAAATACCAATCGCATGATATTTCTGCAAAACAAGGTACAGGAGTTGCAGAATTACTTGAAAAAGTATTGTTAGAAGCCGAAGTATTAGAATTAACAGCCAATCCAAATAAACCCGCTTTAGGTACGGTTGTGGAAGCACAATTGGATAAAGGAAGAGGTTATGTGTCTACTATTTTAGTTCAAGCCGGAACCCTACGCATTGGAGATTATGTACTTGCTGGAAAAAATCATGGTAAAATTAGAGCCATGTTTGACGAAAGAGGGCATCAAATTAAAGAAGCCGGGCCTTCAACTCCAGTATCTGTATTGGGATTGGATGGAGCGCCTACAGCAGGGGACAAATTTAATGTGTATGAAGATGAAAGAGAAGCAAAACAAATTGCTGCGAAACGTACCCAATTACAACGCGAACAATCGGTACGTACCCAAAAACACATTACACTTGCTGAAATCGGTCGCCGTATAGCTTTAGGACAGTTTAAAGAGTTAAACATTATCCTTAAAGGAGATGTGGATGGTTCTGTGGAAGCGTTATCTGACTCGTTCTCAAAATTATCAACTGAAGAAATTCAAATCAATATCATTCACAAAGGAGTTGGAGCCATTACCGAATCGGATGTGTTATTAGCTTCTGCTTCCGACGCGATCATCATCGGATTTAATGTGCGTCCGCAAGGAAATGCAAAACAATTAGCCGATAAAGAGGAAATCGATATCCGTAATTATTCAATTATTTACGATGCTATTGATGACTTGAAAGACGCTATGGAAGGAATGTTATCTCCAGAAATGAAAGAAGAAATCACCGGAACAGCTGAAATTAGAGAGATCTTTAAAGTTACAAAAGTAGGTTCAATTGCGGGATGTATGGTTACGGATGGTAAGATCTTTAGAAATTCTAAAATACGTCTTATCCGTGAAGGAGTTGTTATTTACACAGGGGAGTTGGCAACGTTAAAACGTTTCAAAGACGATGTAAAAGAAGTAGCTAAAGGTTATGACTGTGGTATGCAGATTAAGAATTATAACGACATCAAAGAGTATGATTTAATCGAAGCATTCCAAGAAGTAGAAGTGAAGAAAAAATTAAAATAATACGTAGTTTAGTATAAAAAAACGCCTTGCATTGCATGGCGTTTTTTGTTTTATTTTGTTGGTTTTATAATCAGGGCTGTAGGATATTTTTTCTTAATTTCAATCATTGCTTTTTCTACTTCTATGCGTGTTTCAAAATTTCCAACCCATACTTTATAGTTTGGATTTGTATAAACTATTGTGCCGTCAAATTCAGTGAATTCTTTCCTAAATTCTTGTAATTTTCTTTTAGATTCGTCGCTATTTCCATAAAAAATTTGAATTTTATAGGTTTCGTTAGACGTTAAACCAAGATTTATTTTCCTTTTTTCCTTGATCAATTGTTCAATTTTGGGATCCTGAATTGCAGTCGATTTTAGTTCTTGTCCCTTTGTTGTTTGAGCAAAAAGTAAACATAGAATAAAGTAGAACAATAAGTTATGTTTTTGTGATATTTTCATGGGTATTAATTTTCATTACAAAAATACAATTTCATTTTATTGTGAGAGACATTATTGTTATTTAGAACAAATATAAATTACATTTTAAGGCAAAATTAAGGTTTTAATAATAGTTCTAATATTGTATTTTTGTCGGAGTTTTTTAAAATTAGAGTTGGACAAAGTTTCATCTATAATTGTACCAAATAATTAGTTGATAATCATTTTAAATATGAAAAAGGTGGGTAACCATAAATCGTTTTCAAGGATTTTCTTCAGTTTAGCGTTAACGCTAACGATTTCTTTAACTGCATTTTCTCAAGATGCGGCAAAGGGTAAAGAAATTTTTAATGCCAATTGTGCTGCATGTCATAAATTAGATGCAAAAGCTACAGGTCCTGCACTTCGTGGCGTTGCGGCTAAGTACGACAAAGAGTGGTTGTACAAATGGGTTAAAAACAGTGGAGAATTAATCAAATCAGGAGATGCGCAAGCAGTAAAAGTTTTCGAAGAGAACAATAAAGTTGCTATGACGGCATTTCCGCAATTGTCAAATGAAGACATTGACAATATTTTAGCGTATACTTCAGAACCAGCTCCGGCTGTAGCAGCTCCAGTTCCTGGTGCTCCAGTTGCAGGAAATGCGGATGGTTCGGATCAAAATGGGGTCTCAAACAATTTAATTCTTGGAGCACTTTCATTAGTAATGCTTATGTTAATCGTGATGTTGTATTTAGTATACACCATGTTAACAAAAATTGCGGATGCTAAAGGAATAGAGATCGTTAAGAAAAATCGCTCATTAATGGGATTGTTTAATGCTTTTGCTAAAAATCAATTTTTAGTTTTGGTATCAGCAATTCTATTTTTGTTAGTGAGTGCTTATTTTGCTTACGGTTATTTAATGCAAATCGGAGTTGATCAAGATTACGAACCGGTTCAGCCTATACATTATTCTCACCGAATTCATGCGGGTGACAATGGAATTGATTGTAAATACTGTCACTCTTCTGCACGCGTAAGCAAGCATGCTGGAATTCCTTCTTTGAATGTGTGTATGAACTGTCATAAAAACATCAGTGAAGTAGCAGAAACTACAGCAACAGAAGAACATTCAAAAGCATTTTATGATGCCCAAATTGCTAAATTATATGATGCAGTTGGATGGGATAAGTCGTTACAAAAATACACAGGTAAAACGAAACCAGTTAAATGGGTTAGAATTCACAACTTGCCAGACCACGTATATTTCAATCACTCACAGCACGTAACAGTTGCAGGAGTAGAATGTCAAACATGTCATGGTCCTGTGGAAGAATATGAATTGCAAAAACAATTTGCACCATTAACAATGGGATGGTGTATCAATTGTCACAGAGAAACAAATGTGAAAGTAGAAGATAATGCTTACTACAAAAAAATCCACGAAGAACTTTCTAAAAAATACGGTGTGTCGCAATTGACTGCTGCACAAATGGGTGGTTTAGAATGTGGAAAATGTCACTATTAATAAAATAATTTAAGAAGCTAATATACTATACAATGGCATCAAACAAAAAATACTGGAAAAGTGTTGAAGAACTAAACGAAAATAGTTCTATTGTTGAGACGCTAAGAAACAACGAGTTTGTGGAACCAATTCCGGTTGAGGATTTTTTAGGAGATAAAGAATCGTTATCTTCTTCTTCAACTACTCGTCGTGACTTTTTAAAATATGTTGGATTCAGCACAGCAGCGGCATCATTAGCGGCGTGTGAAGGTCCTGTAGTAAAGTCAATTCCTTACGTAGTTCAACCAGAAGAAATTATTCCGGGTGTTGCTGATTATTATGCAACTACAATGGCAGACGGTTTTGATTTTGCAAATATTTTAATCAAAACTCGTGAGGGTCGTCCTATTAAAGTTGAAAACAACAATTTAGCTGGAGCAAGAACAGGCGCAAATGCCAGAGTTCATGCTTCTGTACTTTCATTATATGATAGCTTGCGTTTGAAAAGCCCAAAAATTGCAGGTAAAGATGCAACTTGGTCCGACGTAAATGCAAAAGTAAAAGCTAGTTTAGAAGAAGCTAAAGCTAAAGGAGGTAATGTTGTGGTATTGACAAATACTATGGCGAGTCCTTCTACGGATGCATTAATTGCTTCTTTAGTTGCAAAATATCCAACAACAAAACACGTTGTTTATGATGCTGTTTCTGAATCCAATACTTTAGATGCATTTCAAGCAGTATACGGTGTAAGAGCGATGGCCAATTATGATTTTTCAAAAGCAGATGTAATTGTTTCTGTTGGTGCTGATTTCTTAGGTGATTGGCAAGGCGGTGGTTTTGATGCAGGCTATGCTCAAGGTCGTATTCCTAAAAACGGAATGATGTCTAAACACATTCAAATGGAAGCCAATATGTCATTAGCAGGTGCTAATGCCGATGTAAGAATTCCATTGAATATTGCGGCTCAAAAACAAGCTTTAGTAAAAATATACAATATTATTACAGGTGCTGCTGTGAGCACATCAAAAATAGATAAATACGAAGAAGCCGTTGTTAAAGCAGCTAAACAATTAAAAGCAGCTGGAAACAAAGGGGTATTTGTTACAGGATTAGACGATGTAAATGCTCAGTTGTTGGCATTAGCGATCAACAACGCATTACAAGCTACAGCATTTAATCCTTCTGATGCAATTCTTACAAGAAAAGGCGATGCAAAAGCTGTTACTCAATTGGTAGCAGATATGAAAGCGGGTAAAGTGCATACGTTAATTATGAACGGTGTAAATCCAGCGTATACCTTAGCAAATTCAAAAGAATTTGTTGAAGGATTAAAATCGGTTAAATTATCGGTTGCTTTCTCTATGAAAGAGGATGAAACCTCAAGTATAACAACAATTGCTGCTGCTGCGCCACATTATTTAGAATCTTGGGGAGATGTTGCAATGACAAGAAGTAACTACAGTCTTGTTCAACCTACAATTCAAACCATTTTTAATACAAAACAGTTCCAAGATGCCTTATTAACTTGGACCGATGCTTCAGTTGCTTATTATGATTTCTTGAAATCGTTTGCAACTACGTCGTTAGCTGGTAAAACTTGGAATCAAGCGGTTCATGACGGTTTTGTAGCTTCAATTGCAAGTCCGTTGGCTGCAACTGCTGCTAATTATGGGGCAGCTGCAAGTGCTTTAGCACAAGCAAAAGCTTCGAATTTTGACTTGGTATTGTATACTAAAGTTGGAATGGGAGACGGTCAACAAGCAAACAATCCTTGGTTGCAAGAATTCCCTGATCCCATCACAAGAGTATCTTGGGACAACTATGTAACAATGTCTAAAGCTGATGCTGAAGCGAACGGTTTTAAAAACTGGAATGTTGCCAATGGTGGTTTGAACGGAAGTTATGCTACTATTAAAGTAGGAAATGCTACCTTAGAAAACGTACCCGTGGTAATTCAGCCGGGTCAAGCTAAAGGAACGTTAGGTTTGGCTTTTGGATATGGAAAAAAATTAGGTTTAAAAGAAGAAATGCAAGTGGGTGTAAATGCATATGCATTATATGCTAACTTAAATGCAAACCCAACAGCTACGATTACGGTTGCAGATGGCGAACATGAATTTGCATGTGTTCAGTTGCAAAAAACCTTAATGGGTAGAGGTGATATTGTTAAAGAAACTACATTAGAAGTATTCAATACAAAAGAGGCTAAAGAATGGAATCCTATTCCGATGGTGTCTTTAGATCACAAACCAACTGCAGCTACTGAAGTTGATTTATGGGAATCATTTGATCGTTCAACAGGTCATCATTTCAATTTATCGATTGATTTGAATGCTTGTACGGGATGTGGGGCTTGTGTTATCGCTTGTCACGCAGAAAATAACGTGCCAGTTGTTGGAAAATCAGAAGTAAGAAGAAGTAGAGATATGCACTGGTTGCGTATTGATAGATATTATTCATCGGAAGCTACCTTTGCAGCAGATGTTGAATTAAAAGAAGGAACTTCAGGATTAATGAATTCAATCGATACCTTCACGGGTATGGAAGATCCATCAGAAAATCCACAAGTTGCTTTCCAGCCGGTAATGTGTCAACACTGTAACCATGCTCCTTGTGAGACGGTTTGTCCTGTGGCGGCTACATCACACGGTAGAGAAGGTCAAAATCATATGGCATACAACAGATGTGTGGGTACGCGTTACTGTGCAAACAACTGTCCATATAAAGTAAGACGTTTCAACTGGTTCTTATACAACAAAAATAGCGAGTTTGATTATCATATGAATGATGATTTAGGTCGTATGGTTCTTAATCCAGACGTTAACGTTCGTTCTC
>JAGNZI010000035.1 GCA_017984495.1 Flavobacterium sp. | reverse complement strand
TTCAAATTCCAGAAAATATTAAAGAACAACTAATCGTTGAGTTGTATAACAAATAATAATTGACATTAGTCGAAAGTATGGCAATATTTAATTTTCAAAAGCCCGATAAAGTTATCATGATCGATTCCACCGATTTTGAAGGTAAATTCGAATTTAGACCTTTAGAACCTGGTTATGGATTGACTGTTGGTAATGCACTTAGAAGAGTTTTGCTTTCTTCCCTTGAAGGATATGCAATTACATCTGTAAGAATTGAAGGAGTAGAACATGAGTTCTCTACCATTTCTGGTGTAGTTGAAGATGTTACAGAAATTATCTTAAATCTTAAACAAGTACGTTTCAAACGTCAAATTGAAGATATCGATAACGAATCTGTTTCTATCTCTCTTTCAGGAAAAGATAAGATTACTGCAGGTGATTTTCAAAAATTCATCTCTGGTTTTCAAGTGTTAAACCCCGATTTAGTGATCTGCAATTTAGATAGTAAAACTACGCTAAATATGGAACTTTCTATCGAAAAAGGTAGAGGGTATGTTCCTGCAGAAGAGAACAAAAAATCAAATGCTCCAATGGGAACCATTTTTACAGATTCTATTTACACACCAGTAAAGAATGTAAAATACTCTATTGAGAATTTCCGTGTGGAACAAAAAACGGATTATGAAAAATTAGTTTTTGAAATCATTACCGATGGATCTATTCATCCTAAAGATGCATTAACTGAGGCAGCAAAAACGTTGATTCACCACTTTATGTTGTTTTCTGATGAAAGAATCACACTTGAGGCAGATGAAATTGCTCAAACTGAGTCTTACGATGAAGAATCACTTCATATGAGACAATTATTGAAAACTAAATTAGTAGATATGGACTTGTCTGTTAGAGCATTAAATTGCTTAAAAGCAGCTGAAGTTGATACCTTAGGTGATTTGGTTTCTTTCAACAAAAACGACTTAATGAAGTTCCGTAATTTTGGTAAAAAATCATTAACTGAATTAGATGAGTTAGTGGCAAATAAAAACCTAACGTTTGGAATGGATCTAACTAAATATAAATTAGATAAAGAGTAATTGCTTCATATTTTGCGCTCCTAACGGATTGATGCAAGATGAAGATAAATAATATACGTCATGAGACACGGAAAAAAATTCAATCATTTAAGTAGACAAAAAGGACACAGAAAAGCGATGTTAGCAAATATGGCTTGTTCTTTAATCGAACATAAACGTATCAATACAACTGTTGCTAAAGCAAAAGCTTTAAAACAATTTGTTGAACCATTAGTTACAAAATCAAAAGAAGATACTACTCACAATCGTCGTACTGTTTTCTCTTACTTAAGAGATAAATATGCGGTTACTGAATTGTTCAGAGAAGTTGCTGCTAAAGTAGGTGACCGTCCAGGTGGATACACTCGTATCATCAAGTTAGGTAATCGTTTAGGAGATAACGCTGACATGGCGATGATCGAATTGGTAGATTTCAATACGATTTATAACGGTGGTAAAAAAGAAGTGAAGAAAACAACACGTCGTGGTAAAGCTAAAAAGGCAGAAGGTACTCCTGAAGCTCCAGCAGCTGACACTACTGTTGCTGATCAAACAGAAGCTTCTTCTTCAACAGCTGAAGCTACAGAATAATCATGAAACCATTCATGTAAAAATAATAAGGATAGACTTTTTTAAGTTTATCCTTTTTTTTTGGTTTTACGAATCAAACAGTTGAAAAAAACAACTTTTATAACTAAATTTGCAAACACAACTACACTACAAAATGAAATACAACAATCGCGCAAAAGCCGTTTTATTGTTAAAAGACGGAACTGTTTTTCACGGAAAATCTATCGGTATTGAAGGAGTAACTTTCGGAGAAGTTGCTTTCAATACAGGCACTACAGGATATCAAGAAATTTTTACCGACCCTTCTTATTTTGGACAAATCATGGTGACTACCAATGCTCATATTGGAAACTATGGCGTCAACGAAAAAGAAGTCGAGTCAGATTCGGTGAAAATCTCAGGTTTGGTTTGTAAAAACTTTAGTTTTAATTATTCACGTGTGGATGCTGCTGAAAGTTTGTTTGACTATTTGAGCAAGCAAAATCTTATCGTTATTTCAGATGTAGATACCCGAGCTTTGGTGAGCTACATTCGTGATAACGGCGCTATGAATGCGGTTATTTGTACCGATGGAACGCCTATTGAAGTCTTGAAAGAAAAATTGGCCCAAGTTCCGGAAATGAACGGTTTGGAATTGGCTTCTAAGGTTTCAACTACCGAGCCCTACTTCTTTGGTGAAGAAACCGCTAAGTATAAAATATCTGCTCTAGATTTAGGAATCAAAACCAATATATTGCGCAACCTCGCTAAAAGAGATTGTTACATTAAAGTATTTCCTTACAATGCTTCTTTTGAAGCAATGAAAGCATTTAATCCAGATGGTTATTTCTTATCTAACGGGCCTGGTGACCCAGAACCTTTAGTTTCTGCTCAAGAAGTAGCCAAACAAATATTAAACGAGAATAAACCGCTGTTCGGCATTTGCTTAGGACACCAAATCATTGGTTTGGCCAACGGAATTTCGACCTATAAAATGTTCAACGGACACCGAGGGATCAATCATCCCGTTAAAAATGTGATTACCGGAAAAGGTGAAATCACTTCTCAAAATCATGGATTTGCTATTGTGCGTGAAGCCCTAGACAATCATCCCGATTTTGAATTGACGCACGAACATTTAAATGATGGCACTGTGGCAGGGATGCGCATGAAATCTAAAAATTGTTTTTCGGTGCAATACCACCCAGAAGCGAGTCCAGGACCTCATGATTCTAGCTATTTATTTGATCAATTTATCGAAAATATAAAATCTGCAACCAACTAAAACGTTATCGTTTATAAGTTTTTTGGATTTCAGAATATTGTTCAATTTTAAGTTTTAAATTTGTTATTATTCTTAAAATACTAACTAAAAAAATATAAAATGAGTATTATCATAAAAGTACACGCAAGACAAATTTTAGATTCTCGTGGTAATCCAACAGTTGAAGTAGATGTAATTACAGAAAATGGCATATTAGGCCGTGCTGCTGTTCCAAGTGGCGCTTCTACAGGTGAACATGAAGCGGTTGAACTTCGTGATGGTGGTAAATCATACATGGGTAAAGGTGTTTTGAAAGCGGTTGAAAATGTAAATACTAAAATCGCAGAAGCGGTAGTAGGTATGTCGGTTTTTGAACAAAATCTTATTGATCGCATCATGATCGATTTAGACGGTACTGCCAATAAATCAAATCTGGGTGCCAATGCTATTTTAGGGGTGTCGCTTGCAGTTGCAAAAGCAGCCGCTAATGAATTAGGAATGCCTTTGTACCGCTATGTGGGAGGTGTTTCTGCAAATACATTACCCGTTCCCATGATGAATATCATTAATGGTGGTTCGCATTCTGATGCGCCGATCGCTTTTCAAGAATTCATGATCATGCCGGTTAAAGCAAAAAATTTCACACACGCCATGCAAATGGGTACCGAAATTTTTCACAACCTTAAAAAAGTATTGCACGATAGAAATTTATCAACTGCCGTTGGTGATGAAGGTGGTTTTGCTCCCAATTTAGCGGGTGGAACAGAAGATGCTTTGGATTCTATTAAATTAGCGGTAACCAATGCAGGCTATACTTTTGGCGATGATGTAATGATCGCTTTAGACTGCGCTGCTTCAGAATTTTATGTGAATGGTAACTACGATTATACAAAATTTGAAGGTGCTACCGGTAAAGTAAGAACCTCAAAAGAACAAGCTGAATATTTAGCTGAATTAGCAGCTAATTATCCCATTATATCCATCGAAGACGGAATGTATGAAGACGATTGGGAAGGTTGGAAATTATTGACTGAAAAAATCGGAGATAAAGTACAATTGGTAGGAGATGATTTATTTGTAACCAATGTAGAACGTTTATCTCGTGGAATAAGTCAATCAATCGCTAACTCAATTTTAATTAAAGTAAACCAAATCGGTACTTTGACGGAAACAATTGCTGCGGTAAACATGGCACACAATGCGGGGTATACCTCTGTAATGTCACACCGATCGGGAGAAACAGAAGATAATACCATTGCTGATTTAGCAGTAGCTTTAAATTGCGGACAAATTAAAACAGGTTCGGCTTCTCGTTCTGATCGTATGGCTAAATACAATCAATTATTGCGTATCGAAGAAGAATTGGCTGATGTTGCTTATTTTCCAGGGGTCAATGCCTTTAAAGTAAAAAAATAGTACTGTTATTCTCTAGCTGAACTCGTTTGTTTCGTCCTTTCGAAATGTAGTACAGCATTAAAATAGAAAACCCTCTCATAAAGTAATTTTTTGAGAGGGTTTTTATATATACTAATTAACCATAAAAAAATGTTATTTTCTTTATCGTTTGCGGATTAATTATTAAATTCGCATATTACTTATAAAAAATTCAAAATACATCCAATAATTATATGTCAAAAATTGCAATATTAGAACTTGATGGCAAGAAATACGAGTTCCCTGTTATCGTAGGAACTGAAAATGAAGTAGCCATTGATATCGACAAATTACGTAGTGCTTCGGGCGCTATTACTATCGATCCAGGATATAAAAACTCAGGATCTTGTACCAGTGAAATTACTTTTTTAGATGGAGAAGAGGGTATCCTTCGTTATAGAGGGTATGCGATTGAAGATCTAGCGGATAAAGCTAATTTCCTTGAAGTGTCGTATTTGTTAATTTTCGGAGAATTGCCAACTACTGCACAATTAGAAAAATTCGAAAATGACATTCGCAAGTACACGTTAGTTAACGAGGAAATGAAAAACATCATTGATGGTTTTCCAAAGACTGCCCATCCAATGGGTGTGTTGGCTTCATTGACAAGTGCATTAACCGCGTTCAATCCGAAGTCGGTCAATCCACACAATGAAAAAGAAATGTATGAGGCCGTTTGTAAAACAATGGGTAAATTTTTAGTAATTGCAACCTGGACCTACAGAAAGTCTATGGGGTATCCGTTAAATTATTATGATAACACCAAAGGATATGTAGAAAACTTTATGCGTTTGATGTTTGAATTGCCTACAGGACCTTACAAAGCAGATCCTAAAGTAGTAGCTGCATTAGATAAATTATTCATTTTACACGCCGATCACGAACAAAATTGTTCTACTTCTACCGTACGTATAGTTGGTTCTTCTCACGCAGGATTGTTTGCTTCTATTTCAGCAGGAGTTTCTGCTTTATGGGGACCCTTGCATGGAGGAGCTAATCAGGCGGTATTGGAAATGTTACAAGAAATTCATGACAATGGAGGCGATGTCGCTAAATTTGTTTTAAAAGCAAAAGACAAGGATGATCCGTTCCGTTTGATGGGATTTGGACACCGTGTTTATAAAAATTTCGACCCGAGAGCTACGATTATTAAAAAAGCGGCAGATGACGTTTTGACGGCTTTAGGAGTAGATGATCCATTGTTGGATATTGCCAAACAATTGGAAAAAGTAGCCTTAGAAGATGAATACTTCAAAGCAAGAAATTTATATCCAAACGTAGATTTCTATTCTGGAATTATTTATCGTGCTATGGGAATTCCGGTGGAAATGTTCACGGTATTGTTTGCAATTGGTCGTTTGCCAGGTTGGATTGCACAATGGAAAGAAATGCGCATCAAAAAAGAGCCAATTGGTCGTCCTAGACAAGTGTATACAGGTTATCCTTTACGTGATTTTAAAGACGTTAAAAACAGATAAATTGCAACCCATCGAAAGATGGGTTTTTTTATGGTACATCCTTAATTTGGTTGTGCTTTATCATTTCATTTTCCTATATTTGCTTAGTAACGAAACCAATTCGTTTTTCAAAAAACAAGTATTATGTTGCCATTACATGTAAAAAATGAAACGTCCCAATTGCGGGCTGTAGTTTTAGGAACCGCCCAAAGTAATGGGCCAACACCTACCATTGAAGAAGCTTATGATCCAAAATCGTTAGAGCACATCAAAGCGGGGACCTATCCCGTCGAAGCAGATATGGTTCAAGAAATGCAGGCTTTTAATGACGTATTTGAAAAATATGGTGTTACGGTGTATCGTCCGGATATCATTGAAAATTACAATCAGATTTTTACTCGGGATATTGGGTTTGTCATTGATGATATTTTTATCAAAGCCAATATTTTGCCTGATAGAGAGCGCGAACTGGATGCCATTCAATATATAATCGATCAAATGGATCCCGCTAAGGTAGTGCGACCTCCAGAAGAAGTGCATATTGAAGGGGGTGATGTCATGTTATGGAACGAATATATTTTTGTGGGTACATATAAAGGGTCCGATTATAAAGACTATATTACAGCACGAACGAATTGGCAAGGGGTCAACTATATTAAAGAATTATTTCCCCATAAAATTGTAAAAGCGTTTGACTTGGTTAAGTCTAGAATAGAACCGCGAGACAATGCATTACATTTAGACTGCTGTTTTCAGCCCGTTGGTAATACTATGGGAATTATATATAAAAGTGGTTTTAGAGAAGAAGCCGATTATATGTTTTTAGTGAAATTATTTGGAAAAGAAAATTTATTTCACATCGAAAGGGAAGAAATGTACCACATGAATTCCAACGTATTTTCAATAGCACCCGATGTTGTGGTTTCCGAGAAAAACTTTACCCGATTGAACAATTGGTTGCGAAAAAAAGGATTTACAGTTGAAGAAATTCCGTATGCCGAAATAGCCAAGCAAGAAGGCTTGTTGAGATGTTCCACTTTACCGCTTATTAGAGATTAAAAAATTTGTTTCAGGTTTCAAGTTGTAATACCTGAAACCTGAAACTTGAAACTTCAAACAAAAAAAACATGAACCAAACGACCAACTCCATTGTCATGATTCGTCCGGTAGCTTTTCGTATGAACGAGCAAACCGCTGTGAATAATTATTACCAAAAAGTACTCGATAATTTAACGCCAGCATCTGTAAATGCTAAAGCCCAAGAGGAGTTTGATACTTTTGTCCAAAAATTAAAAATGATTGGACTCAACGTTATTGTTGTAGAAGACACGCTTAGTCCAGACACTCCCGACAGTATTTTTCCCAACAATTGGATTTCATTTCATGAAAACGGTGATGTTGTTTTGTATCCCATGTTTGCAGAAAATCGCCGTTTAGAGCGAAGAGAAGATGTGTTGGATCGATTGGAAGAAGCGGGTTTTGTGATCAACGAAATAATGGACTATACTTCGGCTGAAGAAGACGATATTTTCTTGGAAGGAACCGGCAGTATTGTCTTGGATAGAGCCAACGGGAAAGCGTATTGTGCCTTGTCACCCAGAGCCGATGAAGAGTTGTTTATTGAGTTTTGTGAAGATTTTGAATTTACCCCAGTGATCTTTGAAGCGTTTCAAACGGTTAATGGCGAAAGAAAGCACATCTATCATACCAATGTGATCCTAACTGTTGGCGAAACCTTTGCTGTAATTTGTGCCGATTGTATCGATGATAAGAAAGAACGAAAAATGGTTTTAGATAGTTTAAAAGGCGATGAAAAAGAAGTAATTCTAATCAGTGAAGACCAAGTGAATAATTTTGCCGGAAACATGTTAGAAGTAAAAGGAACCGATGACCGACGCTTTTTAGTCATGAGTGCCTCAGCACATCAAAGTCTGACTAAAAAACAGATCGCGCAATTGGAAGAACACGTTACTATTTTAAGTGCCAGTTTAGATACTATTGAAGCATGTGGAGGCGGTAGTGCCCGCTGCATGATGGCGGAAGTATTTTTACCAAAAGAGTAAATTCCAATAGCTAAAATTCCAAATTCCAAATGTGTATTAATTTAACTTTTGGAATTTGGAATTTGGATTTTTTTTTTTTTTTAATATTTCATAATTACACGCCGCGCACGATACTCAATACCGCGCTAATAATATATTGGATCCCAATAGCAATGGTTAAAAATCCAATGATTCTCGATATGGCTACAATTCCGGATGCCCCTAAAATCTTAGCCAAATAATGAGCACTTCTCAGTACGAGGTAAATGGTAAAAGCTACTACCAATATAGCAATGGATGAAATGATGATTTCACTTGTACTGTGGTGATCTTGATAATACGCAATCAATAATGAAATGGAACCCGGTCCAGCAAGCATTGGCATAGCCAGAGGTGTTAATGCAATGTCGTTTCTGTTTTGCGCTTCTTCTTCCGCTTTCTTGTCAATTCCTTTATTCTTAGAAAATTTTCCATTCAACAATGAAAAACCAGAGCTTGCAATAATAATACCCCCTGCAATCCGTAAGGCCGTAATGGTAATCCCAAAAAAGGATAATACATATTGGCCCACAAAGAACGAAACCAATAAGATAATGAAAACATTAAAAGCTGTCCAAAGTGAAACTTTAGCGCGTTCTTTTTTGGAATAGTCTTGCGTTAAGCCCACAAATATTGGAACGGTTCCAATGGGATTTAACACCGAAAAAAGAGCTGCAAATAAATAGACGAATACTTCCATATTTGTTTTTTTGTAAAGATACAAAACTATTTTAGAGTGCATTAATTTTCTACTATTCTGCTCATTTTTTTATAACTTTATAAAAAATAAGATCATGAAAACATTAGTAATTGGGGCTTCAACAAATAAAGAGCGTTATTCCTATAAAGCCATACATAGTTTGGTCGATAAAAGCCATCAAGTGGTTGCTATTGGAGCCAAAAAAGGGATGGCCTTCGATATTCCAATTGAAACCGAGAAATTGGATTTTCAAGCTATTGATACGGTTACATTGTATCTAAATCCCACAGCTCAAGAGGCCTATTATGACTACGTTTTATCTTTAAAACCAAGACGGGTTATTTTTAATCCGGGTACCGAGAATCCAGCGTTTTATAAATTACTAGCAGCGCATGATATCCAATATGAGGTGGCTTGTACCTTAGTCTTGTTAGCGACGCATCAATATTAATAACGGGTGTTTTCTTGTGTAGATTTACTAATGAGCAGTAAGCCTAAAAAGGTAATCAGTCCGTTTACGATGATGATTTCTACAGAAAATATATAGCCCGAAAACCATTCGGTTGCGTGGCTGTTGATCCAAAAGGTAATCAGCGGTGATACGACACAAATCGCCGGAACCCATTTGTCGCGTACCGTTTTTGATTGCATAAACAAACCAAATGCATACAACCCCAGAAGCGGTCCATAAGTATAACTGGCCACCGTAAATATCATGGATACTACGGATTGATCGGTGAGCGAATTGAATAGTAAAATCACTAAAAACATCAACAAGGAAAATCCAATATGAACCAAATGGCGGTTTCTAACCATGTTCGGTTTGTTTTGATTTGCCGCTTTATCCATGCCTAAAAAGTCGACACAAAATGACGTAGTTAATGCGGTTAGTGCCGAATCGGTAGTGGCAAAGGTAGCAGCGGTTAATCCCAATAAGAAAACAATTGCGGGTACCAATGTTAGATGATGAAATGCAATTTCGGGAAATAATAAATCGGTTCTGGGTTTGCCAGTAATCAAATCCAGGGGTACTTCAATGCCATTTTTTGTAGCATAGATGTATAAAAGTGCTCCTACACTCAAAAAGAAAATATTGATCAATACAAAGATTCCGGTAAACGTAAACATGTTTTTCTGTGCTTCACCAATGGTAGCACAACTCAAGTTCTTTTGCATTAAATCTTGATCCAATCCTACCATGGCAATGGTTACAAAAATCCCACCCAACAGTTGTTTCCAAAAATAATTACCGCTTTGGTAATCGTCAAAAAAGAAAATCTTAGAATACTGACTCTCTTTTACCGTTTCAAAGGCTTCAAAGAAACTCAATTCGAGGTGGTTGCAAATAAATACTATGGTTAAAAATACCGAGGTGACTAAGAAAAAAGTTTGCAACGTATCCGTGATAATAATCGTTTTTAAACCGCCTTTGTAGGTGTATGCAAAAATTAGTGCTAATGAAATCAAAACCGTTGCCGCAAAGGGAATGTTGTAAAAGTCAAACACATAGCGTTGCAAAACAATGATGACCAAATACAAGCGAAAGGACGAACCAATTGTTCTACTGATTAAAAAAATACTTGCCGCCGTTTTATAACTCACGGTACCCAAACGTTGTTCAATATAACCATAGATAGAGGTAAGGTTCATGCGATAATATAAGGGCAACAACACTTTGGCAATGATTAAAAAACCTATGGCGTTCCCCAAAACAAATTGGAAGTATTTGAACTGCAAATCAGGATTGCCTACTTCGCCCGGAACCGAAATAAAAGTAACACCCGACAAGGCTGTTCCAATCATTCCAAAGGCCACTAAATACCATTTTGAGTTTTTATTGGCTTTAAAAAAAGCATCATTTCCACTGTCTTTTCTACTCACAAGGTGGGAAATAACAAACAACAAACCAAAGTAAACAACGATTAATAGTAATATGGCAAATGGACTCATTTTTCTGATTATTTTTAGTGGTAGCAATTTACACAAATAATCTTCACATTTTCAAATAATCTAACGCCGAAAATTTGTTACTTTTGTGAAATGGAATTGCCTTCAAAATTAGTAGAGAACGCCGTGAATGAAATGGCACAATTACCCGGAATTGGTAAACGTACGGCTTTGCGATTGGTATTGCATTTGCTCAAACAACCGCTCGATCAAACCGAAGCCTTGGCAGAAGCCTTAGCAAGCATGCGCAAAGACATTCAGTTTTGTCAGACTTGCCATACGATTTCCGATGAAGAAATTTGTTCCATTTGCTCTAATTCGGCTCGCGATGCTTCTATTATTTGTGTGGTAGAGGATGTACGCGATGTAATGGCCATTGAAAATACAAATATGTTCAAGGGGGTTTACCATGTTTTGGGAGGAAAAATATCGCCTATTGAAGGCATCGGACCTTCGCAATTGAAAATTACTTCATTAGTAGAAAAGGTGAAAGACGGGCGTGTGTCTGAAATTATTTTTGCCTTGAGTTCGACCATGGAAGGCGACACCACAAACTTTTACATCTATAAGCAATTGAAGGATTTTACCCTTAAGATGTCGACGATTGCACGTGGTATTTCTGTTGGCGACGAATTGGAATATGCCGATGAAATTACCCTCGGAAGAAGTTTGCTCCACCGCATACCTTTTGAAACTTCCATTAAGCAATAAGGTTATTCGTTAATTGGACAGCCAAAACATTTTCGTGCCTCCAAATCAAATTGGTACACCAATCCCAATTCAAAAGTACCTCCTGATTTTCCAATTTTTGTGGTAATTGCATCATAAGATACGCCCACTTTCAATTTTTCATACTGCAGTCCCGTAAAAAAGTTAACGGATGTCAATAAAGGACTGTTGGCACTTTGTGGCATTGGGTTTAGCGCAAACGTAGTTCCTAAAGATAAATTGTTAAAAATTAACGCTGTTCCAATATCCAGTCTGTTGTATTGTGCTTGTTTCATAAAATTCGCCGTCAGCATCATGCGGGTTTCATAGGGTAAAAAAACAGGATCAACATACGATGCAATATCAAATTCATATCCCGTAGTTACACTAAAGAACATGTCTAAAGGAACATTGCCTTCTTCGACCAATGAGATGTTTGGGCGGTTCAAGTGTTTTACAGCGGTGCCAATCCAAAAATTTGTATTGTGAAACAACAATCCCGCAGAGATGTCTAGAAAATGCAGTCTATTTTGCGCTTGAAGCGGATCGATACTAATAGGATTGATGGTTTCATTTCCAATGTTAATTTGGTCGCCCAAGACTAAATTTTGGAAACCAAAACTTTTACTGCCGTAACCCACTTCAATTCCGGGTCTAAAATACCAATCATAATCGAGTTGAACACTATACGCATAGTTGACATTAGCCTGTAAATAATTGTATCCCGTAAATGATTCGCTGTGGTTTAAAAAATTCACACCAATTCCGCTTCGAGCTTCCTCAGAGTAAGTACTAAAATAAGCATAATCGGTATCCACTTTTAAATTTAAACTCACCCATTGCGACCGGTGAAAAACACCAGCACTGGTTGATTCTAAAAATCCAGTGAAACTCGGGTTTTGAGTTTCCGGAATTAAAAAATATTGTGTAAAAATAGGATCTTGTGCCCAGCAATTTGTGCTAAGCAGTAGGAGTCCCATTAGTATATAGTTGTATGTTTTGGTCATGTTATTTGATCAAGGTAAAAGGGCCACTTTTTTCAATTACTTCCCCATAAAACGTGGTGCCGGTTACTTTATAGTAGTAGTTCCCATTTTCGGCCGGAACCCCATTTATTTTTCCATCCCAACCCACAATTGCGGCTTCTTTTTCGGAATAGATAACATTTCCCCACGTATCATAGATGTATAGTGAAATAGCTTCAAGGCCTTCAAATTCGGGTTTGAAAATGTCATTTATGGCATCCGAGTTGGGGGTAAAGCCGTTAGGTATAATTAATTTGTACCCTTTAGTAATGATGAGTGTGATGATGTTCGTTTTTATACATCCTAAAGGATAGGTAACCGTTTGCGTAACGACATATTCACCTTCTAATGCATACGTGTGTATTGGATTTTCTGCTGTTGAAAAAATACCGTCGCCAAAATTCCAGGCAACACTTATATAATCACCGGTTGCAGTATTGGTAAATTGTATCGGATCATTAATCGAATACAACCCATACGTTGTGTAAGCAAACGAATTTTGTTCAAAGCCAGGGCTGCCAATTATCGGATTGGTTATCGTTGCACTTTCAGACGTTGTACAGCCATTTGCATCCGTTATCGTAACCGTAATTAATCCATTTTGATTGGTAGTCATAAATTGATTGTTGATTCCAGATACGGTTCCTGTTGACCAACTGATTTGAAACGGACTCATGCCTCCAGAAACAGTGGCTTCAAATGAATTGGACACAATGCCCAAAGAACAATTTATTTGTCTGGTTTGATTCAATACAACCAAAAGGGGTATGGGTCTTGTAACCGTGTATGAAGCTGTTTTGGTACAACCGTTACTGTCGGTCACCACCACCGCATAACTACCGTTGGTAATCGCAGTAAGATCTTCTGTTGTTACGCCGTTAGACCATGCATATGTAAAAGGTGGGGTTCCACCAGCAACTACTAAATTTAGGGCGCCACTGCTGGCATTAAAACAGTCTAAAGCATTTTGTACCGTTGCACTCAAAGCTAAGGGTTGCGGTTCTACAATAATGAATGTTCGGTTGATGTAACACGGCGTTCCATCTGAAATGGATACAGTATAGGTGCCTGGACCTAAATTATTCCGAACGGTTCCAGCCGAGCTTCCGTCGTTCCAAGTTACGGTTACGGGTGCGATGCCGCCAATTAAATTTAAGTTGATGCTGCCGTTATTGGTTCCAAAACAAGAGATGTTGGTGACAACCGGATTAATGGTAAAAATAGGTGCTTCAGCAATTGCAATTGTAATGGGTTTTGTACAACCATTGGCATCAGTAATGGTTATCGTATAATTTCCCGCTGCCAAATTATTTTGAAAAAATCCGGTGGCTAAATTGCTCCAATTTGCTTGATACGGGCCTGTGCCTCCAGTTACATTTAAACGTATCGAAGCGTTATTAGCTCCATAACAAGTTATTTCAGTAAGGGTAGGTGTAATTACGATATCGCTAGGTTCTGTGACTACCAAACCGGCAACTATTTTTCTACCGCCGTTAGCATCGGTCACAACAACGGAATAGGTTCCTGCTCTTAATCCTGTGAATTGAGGATTTAAGTTTGTCGAATTTTGTATGCTTTGCACCACCGTATTGGAACTGTTGTACAACTGATAGATATAGGGACTCACCGACTCTTGTGTGATTTGAATTCCTACGGCACCATCTGAATCACCAAAGCAAATTAAGTTGTTGGTCAAAGCAGGGTCTTGTTGTGCTCTAAGTTCGGGTGGTTGTGTGAGCACAAAAGTTACTACAATTGGGGCACAATAACCATCTGTAACGGTTACCGTATAACTTCCGGCTGTCAATCCCGTTAAATCTTCAGTATTGGCCGCAAAACCACCCGATCCAATCCAATTAAAAGTATAAATACCAGAGCCACCCTCTACAGTTAAGTCGATGGTTCCATCATTTCCACCAAAAACACTAATAGCATATCCGTTGTAATTAGAAACCACCCCGTTGGCGGTAAAACTCGGATGTACTGTAATCGAATAGCTGGCCACAATACCCGAACAAGAACTGCCATTGCTGGTGAATGTTGCTACGGCACTGTAGGTAATGGTTAAAGGTGTATTGGTTGTATTTATTAACGTTTGAACGGGTATCGTATTGGTTCCAGACGCAATTGCACCAATAATCCCGGTTGGAATATTGGCAGTCCAGTCGATCGTAATTGCTCCTGGCAAGGTCGAACTTAATTGAACAAGTGTTGATGTTGAAGCGTTACAAAGGACCTGATTGG
The DNA here is from genome assembly GCA_017984495.1 of Flavobacterium sp. Taxonomy (GTDB): domain Bacteria; phylum Bacteroidota; class Bacteroidia; order Flavobacteriales; family Flavobacteriaceae; genus Flavobacterium. The sequence continues at coordinate 864 of JAGNZI010000035.1, read as the reverse complement.
CTGTGTCAAATTGTACATTTGGTTTCGGATATACGTCAACAGTAATGGTAAATGGGTTGCCTGAACAGCCGCCAACTGTTGGTGTTACGGTATAAACTAGGGTTTGAATCGTTGCAGTACTGTTGGTTAGTATTTGGCTAATTTGTGCACCTGTTCCAGCACTTGCACCTGTAATATTGGAATTGTTGCTGATCGTCCAGCTGTAAGTTGTTCCTACGGGTACAATTGTCGAAGCGGTTGGAACCCCATTAGCGGGTGCCAGTGTAAAGTCTTGTTCACTACAAATTATAAAGGTTTGGTTTTCTATTGCAGGTCTCGGATTCACCGTAATAGTATAGTTGAACGTACTACCCGCACAAGCAGAGGCATCATTCGTAGCAGCTACAGCGGCATAAGTTATCGTAATAGGTGCATTGGTCGTATTGACCAAAGTTTGTGCAGGTATGCTGTTGGTTCCTGAGGTGCTTACACCCGAAATTCCGGTGGGTTGCACGGCAGTCCAAGAAAGCGTTGCACCAGTAGTGGCACTCGTAAGATTCACTACAGCAGTGGTGTCCCCCGAACAAATGGTTTGGTTGGCAGGTGAAAAACTCACTCCCGGACTAGGATTTACGGTAATGGTAAAGGTTTCAGCCGCTCTCGAACACCCATTAGCAGTTGCAATTACAGCGATGGTTGCAGTTATGGGAGCTGTGCCACTATTGGTAGGTGTAAACACCGGTATATTGCCAGCTCCAGCAGCAGCTAAACCTATTGCAGTATTGGAATTGGTCCAACTATAAGTCGTTCCCGCAACACCATTGGTAAACACAATGGCACTAGTTGCCACAGCATTACAATAGGTTTGATTGGTAAGTCCTAAAG
>JAGNZI010000034.1 GCA_017984495.1 Flavobacterium sp. | reverse complement strand
GCGGGTTTTGCTTTTCGGGCCCATTCCACAGGAATTACTTGATCCACAGTGCCGTGAGAAACGAAAAATTTCAAATGGGAAATCGCAACAGCATTGGGTTCTTTTACCAATATATCGGAATTAAAATAACCACTTAATGCGATTACTTTATTTATTTTTTCAGGATAGGAGAGTGCGGTTGCATAACTCAAAATAGCGCCTTGACTGAATCCAATTAAGTTTACTTTTTGCGCATCAATGGGATATTTTTGTACCATTTCATCAATAATATGAGCGACCAAGTGTACCGATTCCTTTGCTTGTTCGTTGTCTGAAAATTTATTTTCATCGGCATCAAAATGTATGGCATACCACGCATGGCCATAAGGTTGTAAGTCATAAGGAGCGCGCACCGAAATCACATAATGGTCCTGCGGCAATTCGTTGGCAAAAGAAAATAAATCTTCTTCATTGCTTCCGTAGCCGTGCAGTAACAGTAATAGTGGGTTTTTGTCCAAAATTTCTTTTGGCTCGCGAATTAAATAGTGTAATTGCATCTTAGAAACTTTTGTATAAATTTTGATAGAAAGCACCTACTAGCGGGACTGACTTTTGTTCGCCATTCAAACAATTTATAAAACCGTATAGCCACAAGATGAAAATGAAAACCCAGAACGAAGCGGAAACCATCCAATTGTCAAAATAGCCAATAGGATATCCCAATAAGAAAAAAGTGGTAAAAATTCCCAACGCTTGACGGATATGAAAACTTGCAAATGCGCTACGGTTTTCCTCTTGGTTCATAAAAATCGCAATTACAGTTCCTACAAGTGTTAAATAACTGACGATTGCCGTTTGCTTTTCTTTGCTTGATGTATTCATGTTATGCGTTTAAAATCAATTGTCCATTGTTGTAAATTCCAACCGCTTTTCCTTTCATTTTTTGACCAATAAAGGCTGAATTTTTTGATTTGGAAATGATATGTTCTTTATCAAAAACCCAATCGGTGTCGGTTACAAACAGCGATAAATCGGCTGCAGAATTAGTGTTTATTTCACTTTTTTTAGTATTGAAAATCAATTTACTAGCCGTTAATTTCTCAACAATTACTTCAAGTGGTAAAATGGTGTTTAAGGCACCAAAAGCACTTTCTAATCCAATGCTTCCGTCGTGAGCCAAATCAAACTCCAGTTTTTTATGTTCAATATCTAATGGGTTGTGATCCGATGTTATGCAATCAATTGTTCCGTCCAAAACTGCGGCTACTAGAGCAGCGCGAGTAGCTTCTTCTCGTAAGGGAGGCAACACTTTGTATCTGGAATCAAAGCCGGCTAGTTTTTCATCCGTCAAGAGTAAGTTGGCAATCGCTACACTACAAGTCACTTTTATTCCTTTTGCTTTTGCTTCTTTGATCAATTGAATACTTCCTTGTGTGGAAATGGTGGGTATGTGTATTTTTCCTCCGGTGTACGAGGCTAAAAATAGGTTGCGCGCCACATGTAATTCTTCGGCTAAAGCAGGTATGCCTTTCATACCCAAACGCGTGCTCATCACGCCTTCGTTGGCAATTCCGATTCCTTTTATGCTGCTGTCTTGACAAAAAGCCAGCAAGGAACCTTGAAAATCTTGTACATATTGCAAGGCAATTTTTTGAAGATTGGCATTCTGAAGGGCTTTTTTATAATCGCCAAAAGCTATTGCACCGGCGTTTTGCATATCGTATAATTCTGCCAATTCATGACCTTCGCTGCCTTTTGTTAAGGCTCCAATGGGATAAAGCGTAGTGGCGTGTGCCTTGGCTTTGTCGATCACAAATCGGATTTGGGATTGGTTGTCGATCACCGGATTGGAATTGGGCTGAAGCATCACAGCAGTAAACCCACTTTTTGCGGCAACTTGTAATCCGTTTTCAATTGTTTCACGGTCTTCATAACCGGGTTCTCCAAAAGAAACGGAGCTGTCCATCCATCCCTGTGAAATGTGTAAATTTTCTATGGCAATTACTTCAAAGCCAGCAGGAGTAGCGATTTGTTTTTCGATTTGCGTTATCGTACCGTTTTCAATCTTGACGTCCATTATTTGTTGGTGGAACGGACTCGACGGATCGATAATTTTGGTTTGTTTTAGAATCACTGACGTCATTTTATCATTTTTTGGATTAGTAGTTCTATACATAATAATAGAAGTGTTGCCATTATAAACCATTTCCAGATTTCGCTGTTGCTTTGTGCAGAAGCAAGATCATTTAAAACGGTGGATACGTTGTTTACTTTGGTAAAAGTATCAAAATTTCCGGAATTAATTGCAGTAATATCGCTTTCGGTGCGGGCATAATTGAAACTGATTTTTTTTAGGGATTCTTGATTTTTAATTACTTCATAATTTCCCGCCTTTTCAGGATAGTCGCCAAAGCTAAGTTTGCATTTTGCATTCAATAGCTGTTGCATAGGAATAAAGCTGTAGGCCTTATTTTGTATCACAACGGCTTCATCTTTTGATAAACTGGTTTCAAGAATAAGGCTTTGGTTTTCGCCTATAGTATAAGCAATACTGCCGATTTTATTTTGGTTTTGTCCCATGTTGTATAGTGTTGGCACTATGAGCGGAGCATTTTGAAAATTACTGTTTTGCTTGTTGATGGGAGCCGAAAAAGCATAAAAATTACCCAATTGATTTGTGCTTGATCCCACAAAAATAGCTTGATCTTCATACTGTAATACCGCAGTATTTCCGGAGAGATCAAAACTTGATTTTACTTTTGGATATTGAAAATTGGTTACTTTTTTTTCAAAAACAGCTTGAAATAATGGGTGGCTATAATTTATAGTGGTTATTTGTTTTTCAGTAGTTGAAAGCGCTGCATATTTTGTGGCTCCAAAATTGGCGGCAAAGGTATTTAAGGTATTTACCGAGTTTTGTTGGTTCGGAATCAAGACGATGTTACCGCCTTTTTCATAAAAAGCTTTTAATGTAGTACCTAAGGCGAGGGGTAAATCGTCCAACTCGTTCAAAAGTATGGCTTCTTGGTTTTCGATTTGATTGTAGTCTAAGGACTTTAATTCGTTGCTTTTGAAGTTGAATTCATCCGCTGTAAATATGCGACTCAAGAAATTGTTTTGTGCAGGTGAACCAATGGCTAAAACCGATGGTTTCTGAGGCTTGGATATGCTCAAATAGTAATCGTTGTCATATGTTAAACTTTGATCGTCAATGTGAACGGTACCTTGAAATTCTTTTTTAGGAATCGTAATTTTAATCACTTTTTTGGGTGTATCAAATTGTACCAGTGTATTGGCGATGGCTTTGTTGGAACTGATAACCGACAAAGGCACTTCCTTTTGTTTTAACCCAAACGACTGCAACGTAATTTCCAACTCGTAAAACTGATCCATTACTTGAGAAATTTCAACATTTTGTATGCAAACATTTGAGGCATATTCCGCTTGTTGCTGAATGAAATACACCGAATGGTTTTCAGCTAAAGCAGCCGCTTTTTTACTTTCTGTTTGAAGTGCATCCGTGATGATAATAAAATCTTTAGGCACTTGCTTCTTTTTGATTTCGACTTGGTTGAGTAAGTAATCCAATTGAAAGGGAAGGGCAGAATAAGATAAATTTTGCAATTCTTTTTGAATGGATTTGATATCGGTATCCCAAAATATTTCGGTATTGGTCAGTAGCGAGAACGTTTGGTTTTCTGGAAGTTCTTCTAATAATTCTTGGATGCTTCGTTTGAGCAATTCGCCTTTTGGGCCTTTGGCTTGCATGGAAAACGAATTGTCTAATAAGATAATCAATTCATTGCTTTTCTTCGTTGCCTTATCATGTTCAAAATAAGGTTGCGCAAAGGCAAAGATTAAACAACTCAGCAACAACAAGCGCGTGGCTAACAACAACCATTTTTTTATTTGAGAACTTTTACGGGTTTGCGTTTGAAGCGTTTTGAGTAGTTTTACGTTGGTAAAATATTCTTTTTTGAAACGTCGTAATTGAAATAAATGCACCAAAATTGGTATAACCAACAGAAAAAGGAAGTAAAGAATTTCTGGATGTTTAAATTGCATTTAGTAGTAAGAATTTGTCAAAAGTACAAATTTCAATTGAAAATAAATAATTATCGCTTCTTTCTCTTTTCGTCTCTTTTACGTTCGATGTTTCTATTTCTGGATTCCGTTTTTCTAGGGGTACGTTTTCCAGGGCCGCCCAGATTGACTTTTTTGTTTTTATCTTTCTTTTGATGAAAAGCTTCGCCACCTTCTTTCTTGGGTGTTTTTAATAAAAACTTCATTTTTTTCTTTTCCTTTTCGAAATCCAAATAGCGTTCTTCTATTTTTAAATCTTCCGGAATTGGGAACTCTTTTATTTCGGTATCCATCAACAATTCGACCTCAATTTTGGCTTCAATTTCACTTGGGGAAACTAAACTTATGGCAATACCGGTTTTATCGGCACGACCGGTTCGACCAATACGGTGCATATATTTTTCAGGCTCTTCCGTAAATTGTAAGTTGATGACGTGAGTAATATCTGAAATGTCTAATCCACGCGCCATGATGTCGGTGGTAACTAATCCACGCAATTCGCCAGCTTGAAAAGCGGCCATGGTATTTAATCGGTAGTTTTGCGATTTATTCGAGTGGATTACTCCAAATTGATCTGGAAATTCACTCTCTAAGGTTTCAGAAACCAATTCTACTATGCGTTTGTTGTTGACAAAAATCAATACCCGATCCATACCTTCGGTTTCGCGCGCCAAATGTTTCAACAGGTTTAATTTGGTAAGGAAATTCGGAACTTGATACACAATTTGTTCGATTTGTTCTAAAGGCGTACCGCTTTGTGCCAAGGAAACTTCTTCTGGAAATTCAAAGTATTCGTCCAGCATGGCATCTACTTCTTCGGTCATGGTGGCCGAGAATAAGATGTTTTGTTTTTTACCGCGCATCATCGATAATATGGATGTTAATTGCGCTCTAAATCCTAAATTTAAGATTTCGTCAAATTCGTCGATGACTAATTTTTGCAAAACGTCAAAACGAAGCACACCGTCGAGTCCCAAATCCATTACTCGTCCGGGAGTGCCTACCAAAATATCAACGCCTTCAGCTAATGCTTTTCTTTGGGTATTGATGTTTACGCCTCCATAAATTCCTAGCGTTCTCACACTCATGTATTTGGTCAATTTCTCAACTTCTTCTGCGACTTGAACTACTAATTCACGGGTGGGAACTAATATAACCACACGTGGCGATTCGTTATTTTGAAATTTCCAATGTTTTAATATGGGCAATAAGTAAGCAAAGGTTTTACCGGTACCGGTTTGCGCAATACCCATCATGTCTCTTCCGGAAAGAATTACCGAATGCGATTTTTCTTGAATTGGAGTAGGATGAACAAATCCCAATTCGTCTAATGCTTTTTGAAGCGATTTTGGTAAATCAAATTCTAGAAAAGTTTTCATGGTCTGTATAAGGTGTTATTCGATTATAATGGATCGCTTGTTTGCAGATTGTATGCCAAGCGGGTTTTATAAGCGTTTCTATTTTGCGCAAAGGTACATAAACTTTTTGTAATGATTTTTCAAGAGATGTAACATAGTTTGTGGCATTTTTACTTACTTTACACTTTATTATTTACAGGTCTGCAAGCCGGTTAACCGAATTGATGATGAATTATTCCAACTGTCGATTTTTCACGCTTTGTTGCTGTTTTTTTGCCTTAAGTGCTTTCACGCAGGTAAAAGAGCAAGAGAAAGATAGTGCTAAAATTTATCAAGATATTCATGATTTGTCGCAGAAAAGCAAATTCAATAAACTGGTATATAAATTACTTTTTCGTCCATCAGCATTATCAAATACGGAGAAAACGGTAACTAAGAGTAGTAAAGAAAAAGCTCAAAACACTTACAAAGCGTCTGGAAGAATTATTCGGAATATTAGTATCGAAACCCTAGATCCATTCGGATATTCGATCAAAAATGCAAATAAAGTGCCTAAAAATAGCGTGGATCGTTTTGGAAATGCGATTCACATTAAGACCAAAGAGTTCACAATTCGTAATTTATTATTGTTCAAAAAACACGATCGGTGCGATTCGTTGTTGTTGAAAGAAACCGAACGTTTGATCAGAAGTCAGCGTTATGTGCGGGAAGTAACAATAGTTCCCGTTTTAGTGGAAACGGCTTCCGATTCGGTAGATTTGAAAATTCGAGTGTTGGATTCGTGGACGTTGGTTCCAAACGGAAGTTTGTCGCAGAGCCAAAACAGTGTTAAAGTAACGGAGCGTAACATTTTAGGTTTTGGCCATCAAATTTCTGGGGAATTAGCCAATCGCATGGCCACTAATGAAAAAGCGCGCTATGCCCAATACAGCGTGAGTAATATTAAAAATAGCTTTATTCGTTTGGAACTTGCGTATGCCAATGAATACAATAACGATAGCAAACGAAGTGTTACCTTAACCCGACCTTTTTATTCTGTAGTTGCAAAGAATGCCGGAGGTCTGGAGTTTGAAAACAGACGCCTTACCGAATTTTTCCCCGAAAACGATACGCTCATAGGTGTGCCTACTAAGTATGAATTTGTTGAGTATTGGTATGGAAGAGCTTTTAAAATCAATGGAGAACGTACGTTTAACCAACAGACAACCAATTTAATTCTTGCGTTTTCGTACAACCGCAAAGCCTTTTCATTGCAGCCCACTTCGCAGTATGATGCGACGCAATTTTTCACCACTGAAAAGAACAGCATTGGTTATTTGGGGATTTCGCGTCAAAAGTTTTACCAAGATAAATTCATCTTCAATTATGATATTACTGAAGATATTCCGTATGGTGAAAACGCTGCTCTTGTTATGGGGTATCAAAACAAAGGCGACCGTTCGCGGTGGTATTCTGGCGTGTTGCTCGCTCAAGGAAAAAAATATTCATTTGGGTATTTCAGTAGTTTTATGGAGTGGGGTAGCTTTTACTACCAAGGCAAAACCGAACAAACCGCTTTTAAAATTGGAAGCAACTACATCAGTCCTTTGTTGTATCTTGGAAGATGGAAACTGCGGCAGTTTGTAAAACCTACTTATATATGGGGAAACAATCGCGATGCTTCATTCAAAGACCAACTTACCTTAAACAATTATTATGGTATTGAAGGTTTTAATAATCGCTTAACAGGAACACAAAAATGGTTGGTTTCATTACAAACTCAAACCTATATGCCGGGCCTTTGGAATGGTTTTCGTTTTAGTCCGTATATCAATATTTCTATGGGTTCTTTGGCCAATAATAAAGCACTTTTTGATAGTAGGGTGTATTCAAAATTCAGTGTAGGTGTTCAAATTAATAACGATTATTTAGTGTTCAATAGTTTTCAAATTTCGTTTTCGTATTACCCTTCTATTCCATTTGAGGGGGATAATTTGTTAAAAACCAATTCGTTTGAAAATACCGATTTAACCATTACCGACTTTCAATTGGGGAAACCGGCTTACATTCGGTATGAATAATTAAATGGTCATGGAGAAGAGCTTGGTTTCGGGAGCTTTTCGGATCAAATGCAAATCAAAAGCCATACAAATGTTACGCACAAAAGGTTTTCCTTTTTCGGTAACGGTAATTGTGTTTTCATCACGCAGTAGTAAACCGTCTTGTTCCAATTCTTGTAAATGTTCGAGTACAATTGGTAGTTCTGAAAATTGCATACTTGGATCTTTCCAGGATGTTTTAAATTGGCACATTAAATTTAATATGTGTTTTCTAATGGTGATGTCTTCATTTGTGAGCAGGTGTCCGCGATAAACGGGAAGTGGATTTACTTCCAAACGCGCATAGTAGTCTTCTAACGATTTTTCATTTTGTGCAAAAGCATACCAACTATCACTAATGGAAGATACGCCCAGACCGATCAAGAGTTGGGTTTTAGAAGCCGTATATCCCATAAAATTTCGATGCAGTTTTCCTTCTTGTGCTGAAACAAATAAGGCGTCATTTTGTAATGCAAAATGATCCATACCAATTTCATAATATCCCTTTTCTGCTAATAATTGTTTGCCTTCTTCATAGAGTTGTCGTTTTTCATGATCTCTAGGTAAATCGTTATCATGAAAACCCCGCTGACCATTTCCTTTGATCCAAGGCACGTGCGCATAACTGTAAAAAGCCAAACGGTCGGGTTGTAAGGAATTGGTTTTGTCGATCGTATCTACAACATTGGCTAAGGTTTGAAACGGTAAACCAAAAATTAAATCATGACCAATTGAAGTGTATCCAATTTCTTTTGCCCAATAGGTAACTTTTGCAACGTTTTGAAAAGGTTGGATGCGATGTATGGCTTCCTGAACATTTTTGGCATAGTCTTGAACCCCAAAACTTACCCGTCTAAAACCCAAATCATATAAAGTTTGTAAATGTTGTTTGCTCGTATTGTTGGGATGGCCTTCAAAACTAAACTCATAATTTTCGGCACGAGTTGCCCGTTCAAAAATACCATGGAGTAGCATTTCTAAATTTTCGGGTGAGAAAAAGGTAGGCGTACCGCCACCCAAATGGATTTCTTTGATGATGGGTGTGGTCGTAAATAAATCACAATAGCCGTTCCACTCTTTTAATACAGCTTGAATATAAGGATGCTCTACTTCATGTCGTTTTGTAATACGTTTGTGACAACCACAAAACGTACACAAACTTTCACAAAAGGGGAGGTGGATATAAAGACTGATGCCTTCCGTTGCATTGGATTCGTTAAACGAACGAATCACACTGTCTTTCCAAGCGTCTTCATGAAATAGTGCTTCTTGCCAATAGGGCACTGTTGGATAACTCGTATAGCGAGGTCCTGGAATGTTATATTTTTGAAGTAAAGAGCGTGGCATAGGTAATTCAGTTATTCGGATTACGAAATTAGCCTTCTGTTGCTTGCAAAAAAATGACATTTATCATCTGTAACAAATATTACAGATCAGTGCCATTTTGTGTTGTATTTTTGGGGTACTAAAAACAACGACGATGAACATAAAATTTAATGAAATAATTCACTCAAATGATTTGGTATTGGTTGACTTTTATGCCGATTGGTGCGGACCCTGTAAAATGATGTCGCCCATATTGCAAGAGGTAAAAGCATCACTAAAAGAGGCTGTAAAAATAATTAAAGTAAATGTAGACCAACATCAAGAATTAGCCAGTCATTTTATGGTGCGGGGTGTGCCTACCTTGATGTTGTTTCAAGAGGGTAAAATGTTGTGGCGGCAATCGGGGGTGCTATCGGCGCCAGATTTAGTAAAGGTGGTAACCCCACATATTAAATAGCCCATCGGTACAATGCAATAGGGTTATGACATAAAAAAATCCCGCTTTAGCGGGATTTATAATTAAATATCGTCAAAATCAATATTGGTAAAACTTTCGGCCGATTTTACTTCGTCTGAAGTTTCAGTATAGTTTTCTCGTTTGAAATCTTTTTGATGTCTTTCTGAAATAACTTCTTCTCCTTTTTGATCCAAAACAAAATCTACCATTTCGTCTAATATTTCTCTAAACGCGGCAAAGTCTTCTTTGTACAAGTATATTTTGTGTTTTTTGAAATGAAAAGAACCGTCTTCTTCGGTGAATTTTTTGCTTTCTGTAATGGTAATGTAGTAATCGTCTGCTTTGGTTGCTCTTACATCAAAGAAATATGTTCTTCTTCCTGCACGCAATACTTTAGAAAAAATATCTTCTTTTTCTATCATTTCATTTTCTCTCATAATCCTACTTTCAAGTTAATTAATTATAGCGAATCAAAAATCTAAAAAAAAATCGGATAAAACAATAGTTTAGTTAATTTCTTTTTCTGAAAGTTGTTTCACGTACAATTCTTTGTAATACCCATTCAAGGCGATCAATTGATTGTGAGTCCCTTTTTCTATGATTTTACCGTCTTCTAAAATTAGGATTTCATCGGCATTTTTTGCCGACGATACACGGTGACTAACGATAAGCGTGGTTTTGTCTTTGCAATAGTCAAGGAGGTTATGAAGGATGGTTTCTTCGGTTTCTGTATCCACTGCACTCAAACAATCGTCTAAAAGCAATATGGGGGCGTTTTTAATCAGGGCCCGTGCAATGGATACACGCTGTTTTTGACCACCCGAAAGGGTAATGCCCCGCTCGCCTAAAACCGTCTCATACGTGTCGTTGAACAACATAATGTTATCATGAACCACCGCTTTTTTGGCTGCAGCTATAACTTCTTCATCCGTTGCTTGCTCGTTACCAAATTTGATGTTGTTTTTGATGCTGTCTGAAAACAAGAACGCATCTTGCGGGACAACACTTATTTGATTGCGTAAATCATACAAGTTTACCGATGTTATGGGTTGGCCATCAATGGTGATTTGTCCTTCGTTAACATCATAAAGCCTGCTGATTAACGAAAGTATCGTCGATTTACCCGAACCTGTTTTTCCTAAAATTGCCAATGTTTTTCCTTTTTCAAGAGTAAATGAAATATCCGACAAGGCTTTGATATGGGTGTCTTCATATTCAAAACTTACATTTTCAAAAACAATAGTACCATTAATTTTTGTTGGTGTTAGCGTCGGATTGGTGATTTCGGGGGCTTCTTTTAAAAACTCATTGATTCGTTTTTGAGAGGCTTCCGCTTCTTGTACCAAAGACGATACCCAACCCAAAGATGCCACGGGCCATGTGAGCATATTAATATACAGAATAAATTGGGCAATGACACCAATGCTTTTAATTTCGGGATCGTTGTCAATATACATCGAACCGCCCACATAAACCACCACGAGATTGCTCAAACCAATGAGTAAAATCATCAACGGACCAAAAAGCGAATTAACTTTGGCTAGGTCCATCGCTTTGCGATTGCTTTCTTGTGTAAGGTTTAAAAAATCGTTTTGCTTTTTATCTTCGATGGCATAGGCTTTAATGACGCGAATACCAGAAAAAATTTCTTGTGTGAAGGTAAATAAATTGGATAAATTTTTCTGAAAAGCACCGCTTCGTTTGTGAATTTCGGAACTAATTTTAAAAATACTGTACGAAAGCAGCGGCAAGGGCAGTAGCGAATACAATGTTAGCTTGGGAGAAATGTTATACATGTAAATGACTACGATGGTAAAGCGCATGATGGTATTTAACGAATACATCACAGCCGGGCCTACATACATTCTTACTTTACCCACATCTTCACTGATCCGATTCATTAAATCACCAGTGCGGTTTCTTTTGTAGAAATGTTGTGATAAATTTTGATAGTGGTTGAATATTTCATTTTTAAGATCAAATTCTACATAACGCGACATTACGATTAGGGTTTGACGCATTAAGAACGTAAAAAAACCGGCAATGATAGTAGTTGCTAATATGTAAAGAATGTTTTTAAGCAATTCATATTGAAGGGCACCCACGTCTTTGTGTGCCGATTTTACATAGTCTTCAATGACCTTGATGGAATTGCCAATTAGTTCCGGAGTGAATAATGAAAAAATTTGGGCCACTATAGTAATCAACAACCCCAAAAGGAAGCGATATTTATATTTGATAAAATATTTGTTTAAATATTGTAATTCTTTCATTGTATGCTGTATTGTGGTATTATTTTCGTATCAATTTCAATAATTTGTTATTGTATTGGTAATGAGGTATTATCCAGTTTTATAACATTTTATTGCTAAATTATTAAAATACGGATAAAATTTTAATTCAATTTAAAATTATTCGTAATATTGTAATCAAATTTTGAATACTTTTCAATTTAAAACACAAGGCATGACAGCAGATTTAGTTAAAGCAAATGAGCTTCATAAAGTTGACCCTGTTTTTGGTCAAATCTCTTTTGATGGTCACGAACAAGTTGTATTTTGTAACGACAAAGATACAGGATTAAAAGCAATAATTGGAATTCATAATACAGTTTTAGGCCCAGCTTTGGGTGGAACACGCATGTGGAATTATGCTAATGAATGGGAAGCGCTTAATGATGTGTTGCGTTTGTCGCGTGGAATGTCCTTTAAATCTTCAATTTCAGGTTTAAACTTAGGTGGTGGTAAGGCCGTTATTATTGGCGATGCTAAATCACAAAAGACACCAGAATTGATGCGAAAATTTGGCGAATATGTTCATTCATTATCTGGAAAATATATTACGGCAGAAGATGTGGGTATGGAAACCAAAGACATGGATACTGTTCGTGAAGTAACGCCTTATGTAACCGGAATTTCGGAAGAAAAAGGAGGTTCTGGAAATCCATCTCCTATTACGGCTTATGGTGTTTTTATGGGCTTAAAAGCCGCTACAAAATACCGTTTTGGTTCGGATAACTTAGAAGGAAAAAAAGTATTGGTGCAAGGTATTGGACATGTTGGTGAAGTATTGGTACAACATTTAACGGAAAGTGGGGCATTGGTAACCATAGCCGATATTAACGAAGAACGTTTGAGCCAAGTTGGTTCAAAATATGGCGCAAAAATTTTCACAGGTGCCGATTTATACAGTGCTGAGGTAGATATATATGCACCGTGTGCTTTGGGAGCTACAATTAATGACGATACCATTCATAAAATTCAAGCCAAAGTAATTGCGGGTGCTGCTAATAATCAATTGGCAAATGAAGTAGTTCATGGGGCGATGCTTAAAGAAAAAGGGATCTTGTATGCGCCCGATTTCTTAATTAATGCCGGTGGAGTCATCAATGTGTATTCGGAGTTGGCCAATTTGACCCGTGCGCAAGTAATGGAGAAAACCGAAAACATTTACAACACATCGATGGAAATTTTCAAGTTTGCGGAGCAACATAATATCACAACGCACCAAGCGGCGATGTCTATGGCACAAAAACGAATTGACGATCGAAAAAATGAATTACGCAAGTAAAAGTTTTTAAATAATATTGTATTTTTGCAGAGCGAAAGGGAAACTTCTTTCGCTCTCTTAATTTTATAAAGTTCTTAATTAGTATGTTAAATAGAAGACATATCCGAATCAAAGTCATGCAAAGCATTTATGCCATGCACCAACACCAGTCGGATCAATTGGATAAAGAAGAAAAGTTTTTATTCCAAAGTATAGAAAATACGCAAGATTTGTACTTATTATTACTTTCGGCCTTGGTGGAAATCAAAAAGAAAGAAGAATTGTATATTGCTATTGCTTCAAAAAAACATTTGGCTACTAAAGAAGAACGCAATCCTAGCTTACAATTTGTTCACAATAAAGTGTTGATCGCTTTGGCTTCTTCTGATGCATTAGAGCAAGCTTTGGAGGAGCGAAAAATCAAAAATTGGCAGCAAAACGACGACATCATTTTGTATTTGATCGAATCGATTAAAGCGAGTGCGTTGTATCAAAACTATATGAAAAAAACGGATTCTAGTTTTGAAGAAGACCGCGATTTTATTGCCAACTTGTACACCGAAGTCATTGCGCCAAGCGAAAAATTATACGATTATTTAGAAGATCATAAACTCACATGGTTGGATGATTTACCGGGGATCAACACGTTAATCCTAAAGCAAATCAAACAACTGAAGTCGGAAACCGATCCAATTCTGATTCCCAAGGTCTATAAAGACGAAGACGACAAAGACTTTGTGAAAAATTTGTTCCGAAAAACGGTATTGAATGAGGTAGAATTGGCGAAAGAATACGTTGATAAAACAACCAATTGGGATGTGGAGCGTATTGCCGAAATTGACACCATCATCTTAAAAATGGCAATTTGCGAATTGTTGAAATTTCCTTCTATTCCAACCAAAGTTACCATTAACGAATATTTAGAAATTGCGAAAGAGTATTCTACGCCAAAAAGTAGTATTTTTATCAACGGAATTTTAGACAACTTGGTAAAAGAGTTTGAAAAAGATAAAAGACTCACAAAATCGGGTAGAGGTTTATTATAAATTGAAATAGTATGATTAAAAAATCAATGGGGTTATTGGCCCTCTCAGTAGTTTTAATGACTACTTCGTGTAAAAAAGAAAGTGCTGCTGATAAAATTACAGCAGATGACGAAGCGGCAATTGCCATTCAAAATTCATTGCGTACCGTATTTCCAAAAATTAAATTTGACAAATTGGTACATGATTTTGGCGTGATCAACGAAGGCGATGTCGTAAAAACAACATTTATGGTTACTAATGAGGGTACTGTAGATTTGATCATTAGTGATGCTAAAGGAAGTTGCGGATGTACCGTTCCAGAACCACCAAACGGACCCATTAAGCCGGGTGCTTCTGCTCCAATACTTGTTTCTTTTGATTCTAAAGGGAAACCGGGTGCACAAATGAAAACGGTTACACTGGTTACCAACACAGAAACCGGTATGGAAACCCTAGAAATTAAAGCAAATGTAACCCCAAAAGATGGGATTTTAACCACTAAAAAATAAACTTATGAATGCAACTTTAATAATGCAATTGGTACTGATGATTGCGGTTTTTTACTTTTTATTAATACGACCACAACAGCAAAGAGCCAAAAAAGAAAAAGCGTTTGAAAACGGATTGAAAGCTGGTGATCGCATCATTACCAAATCGGGGATTCATGGTAAAATTGCCGAAATGAATGACGATACGGTAGTAGTTGAAACCATGGCTGGAAAAATCAAAATGGAAAAATCAGCGATTTCTTCTGAATTGAGTGCAAAATTAGCCGCTAAATAATTTTTAGCTTACAAATAACAAAGCCGAACTTCAATTGGAGTTCGGCTTTTTTTTTGCACGGTTTAATAAAATGTCACTATAGTAATTTTAAAGCTGTATTATTATGTTGGCTGTTTTTTTAAGTGCTCTGTGGCCACGGATTGTACATCCGCGCTAACGGGGGTACCGGGGCAAAATTTATTTTTTTGTTATTTTTTCAATATCTTTTTTCAAAATAAGTTGAGAAAATAATACAGGAATATTTAATTTATAATTTTCTTTTATCATTGTAATATATACACTTTTATTATTCAGCAAGAAAATTCGACTTATTTTATAATTTGGATTAATATTGAAAGAGCTTTCTGTGTTGTATATTATAATATTTTTTGAGTTTCTGTATTTCTCATAACCCATTTGCTCACAATATTGATTTATCAGTTTTCTATTTTCTTCTGCGTCATATTTACTATTGATTTCGCATAATTTTTTTTCGGTTGCTTTTCTGTAGACTACGTAAGCGCAAAATATACTAAGAATAAAGATTAAATAATATTCAAATCCAGTTTTAGAATAATCTCTATAAGGATCGAAATATATTAGAAATGGTAATATAAAACCCCAACTAAAAAAAATATAGATTACAAATCGGTCTAATTTATCAAACCAACTTTCAACATAAACTAATTTCTTTAGTTCTATGCTTTTTTCTATATCTAATTTATTTAGGCTTCTCACAGAATTGGTTGCGGTTAA